>CAMPBN010000119.1 GCA_946638265.1 uncultured Bacillota bacterium | reverse complement strand
GGCCGCGCCTTTATACAGCGGCATCAGGAAGCCGCAGGTGCATTCATAAGTATGGTGGAGCGGCAGGAAGCTGAAGAAGATGTCTCCCGGGCCCAGCGAGCTGTAAGTCGGAGCAGCCATCAGGTCTTCTGCAATATTGCCGTGCGAAAGCATGACGCCCTTGGATTTGCCGGTGGTGCCGGATGTGAAAAGGAGTATGCTCATTTCGTCGCGGATGATCTGCGCCTTGGTGAAGGAAGTGTCGCCTTTTGCCACCATGGCTTTGCCGTTTTCCACCAGTTCCTTCTGGGAGAGGATCTTGCCCTCGCTGGTGTCTGCCGTCATGCTGATAACAGAAGAAAGAGCGGTCTCGCCTTCCTCGAGGATTTCCTTCAGAATAGGTTCTCTTTTTTTGTCTGCAAAGATGCAGGCAACATCTGCTTTCTTTAAGATATTGGCAATCTCGGCTTTGGAAAGTTCCTTGTCGATAGGCACTACGATGCCCGTACCGCAGACGATGGCCAGATATGAAATGGCCCACTGGTAGGAATTTTCGCCGATCACTGCAATGCGCTTGCCCTTAAGGCCGCCTGCAATCAGGGCCGTTCCCAGACCGTTTACGTCCTCCAACGCCTGTCTGTAAGTGATGGATTCGTATTTTGCATTTCTGTTTGGCTTTTGCATGAAAGCTGCGCGGTCGCCGAAAAGCTCTACGCTGCTTTCAAACATGTGCTTGATGTCCATGATTGGGCGTGAATCCCGGTTGGACATGGTAGGATCGTCGCATTCCTTGATGAATTTTTCGCGCTCAAGAGCGATCTGCATATCGTGCTCTTTCAGCTTTTGATATTCCTGTTCCGATAACATAAATGATTACCCTCCTAAATTTGCGATTACCTACTAAAAACACTTTCTTTGAAAACTTTATTTGAGATTGCTTTCCACGAAACGCTTGATCTTGCGAGTGGTGGTTTTTTCGAATTCCGTTTTGCGAATTGCAATCCTTTTTACCATTTTGTACGACGGCATTTCTTCGTTGGCCTTGTCCACAACGCTCTTGAAGAATTTTTCCATCTCTTCGTCGCTCATGTGGCCCATATCCTCCAGAAGCTTGAAGTTTGGATAGATGATGGCCTTGATGACCGTATCGCCCGATTTTTCGTCTTCCTCGCCCAGCACCAGCACTTCTTCGATGAAGTCGCTCTTGAGGAGGTAATATTCCACCTCTTCAGGAAAGATATTTTTGCCGTTTTTGGTGACGATAACGTTTTTCTTGCGCCCCATGATGTAGAGGTAGCCGTCTTTGTCCATGCGGCCGTAGTCTCCGGTGTGAAGCCAGCCGTTTTTCAGCACTGCCTCCGTCTCTTCCGGATTGTCGTAATATCCCAGCATCACGGACGGGCCGCGGCAAATGATTTCGCCCATGCCTTTTTCGTCCTTGTTGATGATGCGGACTTCCGTCTCCTGCATCACAAAGCCTGCAGCGTCTGCTCTGCCGCAGCGGTCGCGGTTTACGGCGATGATCGGCGCATTTTCCGTCATACCATAGCCCTGGAACATGGCAATGCCCATAGCTTCAAAGTCTTCGATGATTTTCGGATCTATGGCTGCGCCGCCTGCAATGAAGAGTCTCATGTGTCCGCCGAACGCCTTGTGGATGTCTGCAAACATCCTCTTCGTGATTTCAGGGTGGTTGTAAAGATGCATCTTGCGGGAAAGGGCGATACCTTTTCTCAGCTTGTCGGCCTTGCCTGCCTGGTTGGCCTGTTTCATGATTTTTTTGTGCATCTGTTCGAAGATGAGCGGCACGCCCAGCATATGCGTCACGTGCGCTTCTTCCATATTTTTTGTAATGTATTTCAGCCCTTCGCAGATGGCCACCGTAAGCCCCTGGTAAATCGAGGTCATGATGTGACAGGTCATCTCGAATGTGTGGTGCATCGGCAGTACCGAAAGGCCTATGCCGTCGATGCCGATATCCACGTATTTGGACATGTTTTGCGTATTCTTGGCAATATTTTTGTGCGAGAGCATAACGCCCTTGGCCAGACCCGTGGTGCCGGATGTGAAAAGGAGGATGCTCATTGCCTCAGGGTCGATCTCGGCATCCAGATACTCTCTGTGGCCCGTGTCGAGCAGGTGGTTGCCTTCCACGATAAGGCTGTCAAGCTCACCCGCCATGGAAATGATGCGGATGTTTTTGCCTGTCTGTGCCACGGCTTCACGCACCTTTTCTTCGGACTTTTTGGATGTGATGACGGCAGCCACTTCAGACCTCGCCATCAGGCCGGAAAGCTCCGGGGTCGGGAGCTCTTTATCGAAAGGAACGATCACGCCCACGCCGTTGGTCACGGCCAGATAGGACACTACCCAGCGGTAGGAATTTTCGCCGATAACGCCGATGCGGCGGTCCTTGAAGCCCTGGTTGATCAGGCTGGTGCCGAGTGCATCGATGTCTGCGCCGAACTTGCGGTAGGAAACGGGCTTGAACTCGCCACCTTTTTCCTGCTTTTCCAGATAAGCCGCTTTGTCGCCGAAAATCTTCACGCTCTGGCGCACCATGTCTCTCAGGTCCGTGATGTCGCGGGTCTCATATATTGAATTTTTGTATTTATTACTGTTCATATTCTAACCCTACCGATACTATAAAGCCTAAATTTCATTTTAGCACAAAGCAGCGCGTTTAGCAAACGTGTGCAAGGGGGGCGCTGCCGCGGCATCCGAGACCACGGCTCGGGGCGAAGACCCTCCAGCTTGGCTTTCCCCTGCGTTAGGCATTGCCGTACCTCATCTCGCGAGTTTCGGAAGGCCCGCCCGACTCGGGATTTTCTTTCGCTTGCAAATCCCTCAAACAGCGTGCCGACGCGCTGAGGCGCTGCCAAAACTCCTGCTCGACTCGGTGGGCACTGCCTCTACTCGGCCAGCACAAGCAACGGGCCTTCGACCCCTCGCCGCTTTCTCAAAATGCCTCGGCAGCGTCACTCGCTAAAACTAGCAGTCGATCCAGTGGTACTTGAAGCCCGGGATTTGCTGGTCGAAGCCGCAAATGCTATGGTATGGACAATAGTCGCAGCCGGTTTGATGCTCGTTGCTACTGTTGGTTTTGAGGGTTTTTTTCGGCAATATGCTGATGTCGCCGCCTATAATATTTTCGCAAAGGCCCTTTATCACTTTGTCGAAATCGGCTTCGAGCTGCTCGAAGTCTTCGCGCGAAATGAGCGCCTTGCCATTCCAGCCGGAGGTGCTGCTATAGTTGCAGCTTTTCACCACCTTGGTACCGGCAGAATTTTTGGTGCTGTTAGGCACTGCCGCGCCTGCCACGCTGCGGATAATCTCAGTATCGCTAACTAGGAGCCCTTTCATGGCGTATGCGTTGCGCTTGGCCAGAGTGAACTTCTCGATTTCCGCCTCCAGCCCCGCTTTCAGGGCTGCTATGTTTTTGCCGCTCTCGTCCTCCAGCGGAGTATGTATAACATAGTAGAAGACACCTGCCGGCTGCGCATTGCCTTTGGCGGCTTTGAGATAGAGCATCAGCTGGATGCGCCAGCCTTCGCGGATCTCCTCCGGGCTCACTTCGTTGTCGCCGGTCTTGTAGTCTATGATTTTCACTTCGCCGTCTTTCAGCACGTCCACGCGGTCGATCTTGCCCGTAATCATGGCGGCGCCCCTGGCGGTATTCATCTCGATAGCCGGGAATGCCGCTTTTTCGTCAGGCGCGAAGCGCTGCTCGGCGGATACGGATTCGATGCGGCCCAGACGCGCGTGCATTATCAGCGCCCAAAGGTTTTCTTTCAGGACTTCTTTCATGCGGCGGGCGCGGTACTTCTCCTCTGGGCCGCTTCCTGCCAGGCCGTTGCGGTAGTCTGCAGCTGCGGCGTCAAAGACCGCTTCGGCCCTGGCATCGCAGGCTTCCCGGCTGATGGTCTGCCAGAGGGAAGCTTCCGAATGTACGGGCAGCCCGTCTGCGCTGAGCTCCTCCATTACTTTTTCGAAACACAGATGGTATATGTCGCCCACTTCGCGGGAGGCCATCTCGTAGTATCTGCGCTCACTCGGTGCCAGGCCTTCCTGTACGAAAAAGCTGAACGGGCACTTGCTGTATTTTTCAAGCGTGGACGGGCTGACCCTGAGGGCGCCTGCGGTGCTCTTGTAGATTTGGGATGCGAGCTCCGGCGCTATGGAGCAGGCGCCGCCGCGACGGGCCGCCCCTGCCAGGGCAGGAGCCAGCTTTTCCGGGCTGTGGTCTGCCAGCCACGTGTACACCTCCTGCCA
>CAMPBN010000118.1 GCA_946638265.1 uncultured Bacillota bacterium | reverse complement strand
TTATGAAGATAATTCTAATATAATAAAACCCAATGAAGAAAAGGTAATATATTTCGGGGATACCGCCAGGACACCTTACGGCTCCAAAGCCATCTCCACCATCAAGCTTTTTACGCAGCAGATTGCGGAATTTCTCGTGTCGCAGGACGTGAAGATGCTGGTTATCGCATGCAATACCATATCTTCCACATGCCTTGACGACCTCAGGGAAAAATATCCGGATATTCCGATCATCGGGATCATCCAGCCTACGGCGCAGAAAATCGCCAGAACCTGCGGCATGACCAACCGCATCGGTATCATCGGCACCAAGGTTACGGTCCAGTCAGAGTCGTACAACAAGGCAGTGAACGCTATTACGGAGGACCTCAATCTTTTCTCCGTGGCTTGCCCGGCTTTTGTGCCCCTCATCGAAGAAGGAATCATCAACAGCGACATCATGGACCTGACCATCAGATATTATATCGAGGATTTTGTTTTGGAAAACCGTATCGACACCATGGTGCTGGGCTGCACTCACTATCCGCTGATCCGTGCCAATATCGAGCGTATTTTCCCGGACATCAGAATAGTAAATCCGAGTGAAGAGATAGTGACCAGCATACGCGACACGCTTGAAGAAAGGGATATGTTTGCCAAAGGGTCCGATGCGCAGAATATTTTCTATGCCAGCGACCTTTCGGAAAATTTCCTGAACATGATAGACAAGATCTTCGCAGGCAGTGACGTGCAGGTGAAGTTTAAGAATCTGGAATTGAAGTAAACCGGCCCTTACTTGGAAAGGACAAAAGAAATGTTAGGATACGAAGAATTATTGGAACTTCTGGGGGTGGAAGAACCGTCGGAAATTCAGTATTTTGAAGATGTGGCGGAGATTTTTGAATCCGAAGAAGAAATCGAAGAAGCAGCTGTTGCCAGACTTCTGATGGAGGGGGACGGCGAGAGCTTTGCCGAAATTTTGCAGGAGTATTTTGAGGAGATGCTGAAAGGCGTACCGGACTCGGAAACCGAGCTCTACACACAGCTTCAGACAGTGGGGCTTTCGCTTTCCGGCATGATCAGGACTGCAGAGGGCGAGCAGAAGGCGGTATTTTGCGATGAATTCCTCAGATTCCGCAAATGGTATACCGCAGAGCCTTGCGTGCGCATGAGAGAAGACGGCGGGGAATTTGACCTGCTGACACCGATGGACGCTTTGACTTTTGTCAGGGAGGAGAGGCTCTCAAGGGACAAAAATTACGAATTTGATTTTGAAAAAGCTTTGGAATATGAGCTGAGAGACTATGTTGTTTCTTTCAGCGACATTGCGGGGCTGGACAGCCAGGAAAAGGCGATGAGCGACTACGAAGCCGCTGAGATTGACAGCCCTGAGGCTTTGATGGAAAAAATCGCAAAGTCGGGCGGCGGTCTGCCGGAAGGCTTCGTCTATGACGACGAGATGGTAGAAAATGAAGACAGGTAGTGAAAACAACAAAGTGGGAGCCCTCAAAATCGCATTCATGCTGATCAGCAGCATGGTGGGTGCGGGCTTCGCCTCAGGACGTGAAATCTGGGTATATTTCGGCTCTTTCGGGAAGCCGGGATATGCCGGTTTGGTCGTGCTTTTTGTGCTATATTTCCTTTCAGCTTATATCAGCGCAGAGCTGGTATTCAAACTGAAAAGCGGCAGATATGAGGAAATCATCACGCCGGGCGGACATCCCGGCTGGAATAAATTTATAAAATATTATATTTTGGCATGCATCTGGGTAGTGATCCTGTCCATGTCTTCTGCGGGAGGAAGTCTCGGGGAAGAATTCTTCGGTGTTCCCAAATATATCGGCGGCCTGGTGGTGGTGATCCTGGTGCTGCTGACCGTGCTCGGAAATTTTGACCGCGTGTCCAAAGTGATAGGTTATGTGATACCCGTATTGATGGTGACTTTGATAGTGACCTGCATATATCTTTTGCAGGCAGACATTCCGGACCCGGGAGCCACTGCCGTGCCTATGCATGGCAGCCTGACGCCGACATGGTACATAGCAGCCTTCATCTATATGTCGTTCAGCCTGACAGGAATTCTTTCCATCAATATCAGCTGCGCAGAGCAGGCTGCAAGCAGGAAGGATATGCACATCGGTATTTTGATCGCAGCTGTATTTTTGACAGTGCTGGCAGGGCTGATGATGTCAGTGCTTACCAAATATCCGTCGTTTACGGAGACGCACAGCCTGCCGCTGCCGGGATATGCTGCATTGGTAAGTCCGGTGCTCTACCATATCTTCACTATTGCGCTGATGGCCAGCATATATTCTGCGGCCACTACCGGGTACTATGCTTTTGCGGTGGCGATAAAAGAAGACAGATATAAAGTGATAAAGGTAATAGCTTTTGCTGTTTTGGGCTATCTTTTGGGACTGATGGGCTTCAAAGCTGTGGTAGACTACGTATTTTCCATCAAAGGCATAGTCAGCATACTTATCTGGGTATTGCTGATCTGGCACTTTGCGGGAGAATTTTTGGTAAAAAGAGAAAAGCAATAAGAGCGTGGGGCAGTGAAATCACCTCAAAAACTCAAAAGAGGGGGAAAACATAGAGAATTTATGGAAAAAATTGATGAGAAGATATTGGCGCTGGCTGCCGAAGCGAAAGAAAAGTTCGTGGGCGGCAAAGCTGCCAACATGGATGAGTTCAATCCGGAAAGGTATGAACTTCCGCCATTTTGCGAAAGGGTCACTTACGGGACAGCCAATTGCGAGCTGATTCTTTTTTTCGGCAAATCCAAAGTGGCTTTGATAGACGCAGGCATGGCATATTGCGCACCGCGCATCATTGAAAACATCGAAAAGGCGCTGGCAAAGCGCGGCAGGAAGACTCTGGACTATGTGATACTGTCGCATTCACACTACGACCATGTGGGAGCGCTGCCTTTCTTTATCAAAAGGTGGCCAAAGCTCAAGATTTTCGCTTCCGAAAAATGCAAGAAAGTCTTTGAAAGCGAAAATGCCAGGAAGGTATTTAAGAGGCTGGGAGAAAACGCCAGAGATTCTTACGGAGCAGGCCTTTGGAACAATACGGAAATCCCGACGGAGCCGTTCAGAGTGGATGTTGTGGTAAAAGAAGGCGACCGGATCGAAATCGGAGAACAAAAGGGCGAAGAATATTTCAAGGTGCTGGAAACAAAGGGACATACGGACTGCTCGCTGGCTTTCGGCTACGAACCTGCGCACATACTCTTTGCCAGTGAAAGCACGGGAGTATATCTCAATCACGAATACATCCATTCTGCTATATTAAAGAGCTTTGCGGAGTCCATGAAATCGGCGGAAAAATGCAGCGCTTACGGTGCTGACAGGATCATATCTCCGCATTACGGTTTTGTGCCGAGGGCTCTGACAGAACAATATTTTGAGATTTTCCGTGAGTGTGCGGAAAACGAAAAGGAGCTGATCCTCTATCTTCGTGAAAGGCTGGATTCATACGAAGATTTGATGAAAGCCTATACTGCGGTATTTTGGAACAGCGACCGCAACAAGGAACAGCCGATTGGCGCGTTTTTAGCCAACGCTGTGCCAATCGTAAATACGGTATTAAAAGAATTCGGAAGGGAATATATAGACTAGGGTAAAAAATTATGAATTTCAAAAACAATATGACTAAACCGGGTGTGGCAAAAAGAATTTTGGCGGCAGCTCTCGCTGCGACTTTGATATTCACAAGCTTTTCGGGCTTTGCATATAACGATGGCTTTGGAAAAGTATATAAGAAAACGGTGTGGGATCTTTATGAAAATACCACGCTGACAGATTATTTCGGAGAGCATACATCCAACGGAATCGAGCGGGCCTATGTGGTGGAAGCGGATGTGACAGGGACGGATCTGATGCCTGTTGCAGTCAGCGGAGAAGTGCATTCCATGGCGACTCTGGGAACGCTGATTAGTTATTACGAAGACTACGGCTACCATGTGGTGGCGGCCATCAATGCGGATATTTTCGATACGTCTTCCGGTACGCCAAAGGGCACTGTAATCCATGCAGGAAATATTGTGACCAGCGGCTATGCACCGGACAGGATATTCGCTTTTGACAAGCAGGGCAGGGGCAGCATCAGGAGAGTGGACCTTTCCTACAGCGCTCACGGCACCATCTCATTCCAGTGGCCGACCGAGCAGCAGGCCACTCAGACTGTGGAAAAGCAGGTTATCACGACAGAGGCAGCCATTGACGAAAACGGCAATCCGACCGTAGTGGAAAAGACAGAAACAGTGACGGAGCAGGTGCCG
>CAMPBN010000117.1 GCA_946638265.1 uncultured Bacillota bacterium | reverse complement strand
AAAATGACGACTTTTGCGTCTTTGTATGGCGCCGCTTTCAAAGCGTTGAATATGTCATACATATCCGGGTAAATCGTGCGGCTTCTGTACTCGGAAACCAGGAATTCCCTAAGGTTCTTATAATATTCTTTGTCAAATTCGCCCGCCAGGATTTCGTCCCAGTCGTTTTCGATGTTTACCATACTGAACCGTCCTAAAAATAAAAATAGTCATTCACTCTATTTTATCACTACAGCCCCCGTCTTTTCAAGGAAAATCAGCCGATTTTTGCTCATTTCCGCACCCTTCTTCGCAGCCTGCGGAAAGCCGATATGGCATGCGCAGCATGAGAAGTGCAATAAAAAATGCTACTGCGGTTTTGCGCTTTTCACAAAAAGCTGTTGCGTCACGCCGTGGAAAAATATTTTTTCTTTTTCCGCAAGCGTTGGAATTAAAGGGTTTGAATGAATTTTTAAAATTAATTAAAATATTTTATCTCGTGTTGCAGTTGTGTTGCATGAAAAGATTTATACTTAGGGTACATTCAAGGAATGAATGTACCGGTCATCCGGCTTGTTGAAGAAGTGTTGAGAAAAATTCAAAGGACCATCGTACTGATTTATAGTTACTGCTTGAAATGGTCTTGAATATGGAGGCAGCATTGTCCCCGGGACTTGCGTTTCCATATTCCCCTTGGATTTTATCAGGAGCCTGCAGGGCTCTTGTTTTTTTGAGTTCAACCCGTCGGTTGGGAAGTGTAGCTAAGAATCGTAGCAAAGAATGAAGAAAAAATAGCAGGATCGCAGTAAGCGATTCTGCTATTTTTTCTACCTATTCCGCGTTCCGCTCCTCTGCCGGTGGCTCGAATTCGAAGCGGAACTGCGGGTCGCCGAGGCTCGGATCCGGCAGGAATGCCGGATCCAGGCCGGGATATCGCTCCGCGATATCCCGGCGGTTTCGGCCCCTGTAGCCGCTCAGGGCCGAAACGAGCCTCGGCGCCGCAAAGCACCGCATCTTCGTACCTGCGGGCGGCGCGCCCTCCGGGAAAGCCTGCGCTACGGCAGCTTCCATAGCCTCTCGCGCCAGCTCGCTCTCTACCAGCTGCCGGAAGGAAGGATGGTAGTCCGCCAAAACAGCCGAGTCCGGACCACCATCATTTATTATATCCGTATTCTTCAAGCCGATACGTATCACGTTCACGCCGGCGCCTGCCAATATCCGGTACATGTCCTTTGAAATATCCACTGCTTCCTCCGTGGAAAGCGCTTTGTAGGCGCCGGCTTTGTACATATCGGCAAGTTCCGTCCCCTCGATCACCACTGTCGGATATATCCTCGCAATGGAAGGCCCCAGCGCCACCGCCTTCTTTGCGGATTCGATGCAGGCTTCCCTGCTGTCGCCCGGCAGTCCCACCATCAGCTGTATCCCCAGCGTGAAACCGTATTCATGGATCAGCCTGCACGCCTCTTCCACATCCGCTGCGCTGTGGCCCCTCTTTGAAAGCCGCAGCACTTCTTCATCAAAAGACTGCACGCCCAGCTCGATCACATCGACTCCGTAGGCGCGCAGATTGTCCAAAATCTCGCGATTTATATAGTCAGGCCTGGTGGAAAGATGTATGGCATCGATGCGCCCTGAGTCTTTGTATTTCTTCGCCACCGCCAAAAAAGCCGACTGTTCTTCCATCGGTATTCCCGTAAAACTGCCACCGAAAAAAGCCACTTCTATACTCAAAAGTCCGCGGCCCTCCAGTGTCGCCAGATATTCTTCTATTATTTTCTCCGCATCAGCCGGTGTCACATCCGCAGAGCGCGCCGTGATCTTCCGCTGATTGCAAAAGACGCAGTCGTGCGGGCAGCCTCTGTGCGGTATGAATATGGGTATTATCGCATGCTTTTTCATATTTTACCTCACTAAAAAACCGGATGCTTTCACATCCGGTATATATTATATACATTTAGCAAACTCCCGACAATGCCTGTTGCACCGCTTCAACGCTGACCGGTTTTTGGAAAAACCCGGTGGCATTCAGCTGCGATGCTCTGCCCTCCAGTGCCATATCCTCTGCCATAAGGATAATCTTAATATCCGGCTTGATGCGTCGCAATGTATTGAGCACGTCAAACCCACTGACCGGCGCCGTCCTCACTTCCGCAAAAACCACATCCGTTTCGTTGTTGTAAACATGCTTTACAGCAAGCATCGGATCCTTGAATGCGCAGACGCTCCCTCCCGGGCAGGCACAATGCAGTGTTGCTGTCATCATATCCAGTTGTTCCAAATCATTATCTATGATTACAACATTCATTTGCATTCTCTCTAATCTCAAAACATCAATATCTCTTAACTCTGTCAGTTTAGTCCGTTAAAAGCAATAAAAGTGCAATATCGTTCTTTAAAGCCCACAAACCTTAGAATTCCCCAAGTTGGAACTCCGACCAGCTGTACTGGAACATGAATTCGCCTCTGTATGCGTTGATAGCCACCGGGTCTCCCTGGAGCCATGCAAAATAGTCGCATTCCAGATTTTGAGGATCTATGCACATGGAGGAACGCTGTCTTACCAAAATTTCCGGTTTGCCGGCTTCCTTCAGAATGTTGGTAAGGTCTGCCACCATATTTCTGAAGTAGCTCTTCTTGGACATGGTGATTTCCTCATCCTCCCAAAGTACTCTGTAAAGCTCGTCGTTGCTTACCATCTTGCCCTTCACGCTGACAAGATATGCAAACATTTCCTTGGTCTTGCTGTACTTAAATTCAGCAGGGCGGCCATGCACAAATACCTCGAAATTGCCAAAGCATTGCACTCTGAGCGGCGTATCTGCCGGTGGCTGTGTATTTGCCATTGTCTCCAGCGCAAAGTCGATTTCGTTCTTGATATCCTCAGCCGATGCAGGTTTCATCAAATAGCCGGAAACATGCATTTTGTATGCCTCCACCGAATACTCCGAATAGCCTGTTACGAATACGATGGCGCAGTCCGGCTTGATTTCCTTCATCTCCTTGGCCATGGCCAATCCATCCATAATAGGCATATTTATATCCAAAAACGCGATATCTACAGGATTGTCTTTGAGGTAGTCCAAAGCCTTGATAGGTGAACGGAATGTCTCCACCGACTCTATTCTGCCGTCGCTTGCAAGCTTCATCTTAAGATTTTCGATCGCCATCTGCTCATCATCAACTACGATTGCTCTCATTTTTTTCCTCCTTTGGAATAACTATGGTTGTATGTGTGCCTTCGCCTATGGCACTTTCAATGGTAACATGTCCGCCCACCATTCTCTCCACTCTGGAGACGATATTCTTCATACCCACATGGCTGCGCCCGTCATCTTTTTTCTGATTCAGATCAAATCCCACGCCGTTGTCATCCACTTTAACGATGTAAGAATCCGACGTTTCATATGTGGAAATTTTGATTTCTCCGTCTTCTTCCATACCGCGTACTCCGTACTTTATGGAGTTTTCCACCAACGGCTGTACCGTCAGCGCAGGGATCTTAAATTTTGTGGTTTCAAAATCATATACAAATGAAATTTCAGGAAATCTGAGTTTTTCAATGGCCAGATAATTTTCGAGATGGTCGATTTCCTTTTCAAATTCAATAGGTTCTTTAAGCGAAAGGGAATCCATATTCCCTCGCAGATATTTTGCAAACTTGCCCACCGTATCTGCCGCCTTCTCCGCATCCGTCACGCAAAGATACTGAATGGTATTGAGCGCATTGTAGAGAAAATGCGGCTGGATCTGGCTGATAAGCAGCGTGATACGCGTTTCCGAAAGCTCCGCCTTGGTACGCTCCAGCTCAATCTGCTTCCTGTTATTTTCACGTGCGATATGCACTACTCTATAGAACTGCAGCCCGGTACTGATCAGTACACCGTACTCGGATAAGGATTTGTCGCCCATAAATTCCACAACATAGAGATTGATAATATCTATAACTGCAGTCACCAGGAAAAGCGCCAATATCATCAGCATATTGTAGGAATCTCTGTCATTTTTCTTCCATGCGTTGTAGATCATGTCCGAAATTGCAATCAGGGATATCACAATTCCCAAAATGAACACTATAGGTCTCAGTTCCAGAAGATCGTGTATGCCGGCAATCTGTAAAATGCAGGCCACCACTATAAATTCGGCCAGGAACGCCGTAATGCTCCACAAAAGTCTCTGCAGTCGCTTGGTCGTTACAATGCCCATGAAATTTATGGCCAGCGCAAGTACGATGCCGTAATCCGAAAGGCTGGACATGTAGTTGCAAAGTATCGGCCGGTTCACAAGCAGTGG
>CAMPBN010000116.1 GCA_946638265.1 uncultured Bacillota bacterium | reverse complement strand
TGTCCCCCGTCCTCGCCGCGGTCTGCCTGTGGCCCCCGCTTCCTGCCGCGCACGGAGCGCCCGAAGTCGCATGCTCTTTGGCGATTTCCCGCAGCGCCTCCAGTGTGCGGTCGCAGTCTTCGCGAGTGTTGCCGATACCGCTCATCAGCATCAGGATATTGCCGCTGTAAAGCTCTGAAAAGATGCCGCGCTCTATCAACAGTTCTTCCAACTTCGCGCCTCCGATACAGCAGGCGCTCATATCCAGATTTATCTTAGTCCGGTCCATGTTCTTCCCAAAATCAGGGATGCGAAGGCCCGGAATTTCTTTTGCCTTTTCATAAAAATATTCGATATTTGACTTCCACGCGCCCATAGCCTCGGCGCCGTGTTCTTCCAGTATGCGCAGCGCCATATCCAAAAATGACATCAGTATATAGGAAGGGCTGGAGCTTTCCACCGCTTGAAGTTTATCTTCCAACACGTACCGATCCACGCGGCTTCCCTGCAGATTCAAAAGTGCGCTTTGAGTAAGAGACGCCAACGTCTTGTGAATGCTGCAAATGGTGATGTCAGCACCCGCCATTTCGGCAGACTCCGGCATTCCTTCGCCAAGACCGTATTCATGGAAAAATTTAAGATGCGCCCCATGCGCCTGGTCCACGATGAGGGCTTTTCCTCTGGAATGAACCACTTCCGCGATTGCGCGAATATCGCTGCAAATCCCGTAATAGTTTGGGCTTGGCAGAATCACCGCTGCCGCATCCGGATTTTCATCCATCAGGCGCTCTATCTCTGCAGGAAGTATAGGTCCCGAAATATCGCAATTCTCCATTACCGATGGGTAAGCATAGACAGGCTGAATACCGCCCAGTACCAGACCGTTAAAAACAGACTTGTGACAGTTTCTCGCCATGATGATTCGACCGCCGTTTGGCACTGCCGCCATCATTGCCGCCAGTATTCCGCCGCTGCTGCCGTTTACCAGCATATACGACCGGTCTACGCCGTAGGCCCGAGCATATCGTTCCTGCACGTCACGGATGATGCCTTCTGACTGGAACAGGTTGTCCGCTCCCGGGATTTCGGTAATATCGCAGTCGGCAAAACGGTCCAAAAATTCGCCAAATCCGTATTTACGGAAAACGTCTGCACCCTTGTGCCCCGGCATGTGCCAGGATACGGGCCTGCCTTCTGCATGTTTTAACAGGTAATCTATCATCTGAATTGCCTCCTGCAAATCTTTATCTCACGATAATATCATACCCATCGCAGCTCTATTTTGCAATCGAATTTCAAATTGTGTACAGCAGTACGATGTGTTGAAATTTTGGGAGTTTTTAATTGTTTTTTATTTTTGGCTCTTGACTTTATGACGATAATGCGTTAGCATACTAAAGTGTAGGGCGAAGCAATCCCGCTCGCACTGCATCCGGGTGCAAAGTGCCCAACCACATTTCTCAATATTTCTTATAAGGAGGTACGCTAAATTGACACTGCAGATCAAAGACGAAAACGGAAAGGTAATCATGGAAAAGGAAGTCGCTGTTTACAACAACATGCTGACTCTCAAGGCTGAAGATTTCAAGAAAGTCGTGGAAGAGAAATCCACACCGGTCATCGGTGCGTTCCACTAAAACCATGGTTCACCATCATAGAAAGCCAGCTGCAGGCAGAGTAAGTGCAGCCGAAAAATAAAGCGAATCGCAAGGGTTACCGGGCGACTCGCTTTTTTGTTTGCGCAAAAATTTCACTTCCTCTTCACTAAACTCAGATTAATTCTACATTTTTTTACTCTTTTCCCATCACAGACCGGAGCTAACATAACATTGTCGACAGGGCAGAGGGCGACTTCCAAATGCGTGACGGAGTCCGAAAGCCAAAGTCGAAAAGCAAAACCGGCGGGAGCCAAAACCCGCAAACATAATACAAATTCTTCATTAAAAAGGAGGAAAATATGGCGATAGAAGTTTTTAACAGATATGAAAACAAATACTTTGTTCCGGCCGACAAGCTGAACAGAGTATTGGATATCATTGAAGAAAAAATGGAGCCGGACAAGTTCAACAAGGACCGCAAGACCTACTCCATCTGCAATATATATTTTGACACAGCGGACGACTACCTGATCCGCACCAGCCTGCAAAAGCCGAAATACAAGGAAAAGCTCAGGCTGAGATCCTACGGAGTGCCGGCGCCGGACGCCACCGTCTTTCTGGAAATCAAGAAAAAAGTCAACGGCCTGGTAAACAAGCGCCGCACCAAAATCGGTCTCCGAGATGCATTCAGCTTCGTGGAAAACGGCGGAAAGGTAGTCTATTCGGATATCATGAACCCAAAAGTGCTGAGCGAACTTTCGCAGTTCGTTCAAAGATATCCTCTCATCCCGCGTGTCTACATCGCTTACGACAGACTGGCGTACTTCGAGAAGGGCAATCCCGACCTCAGGCTCTCACTGGATACAAACATCCGCACCAGGCGCTACGACCTGCGCCCCGAGATGGGCGATTACGGCAAGGCTCTGCTGCCCGCCGATGTCTGGCTCATGGAGATCAAGACACGCAAAGGTATGCCGATGTGGCTGGCGGATATGCTGACCTCCGAAGGGCTTCAGAAAGTCAGCTTTTCAAAGTACGGCACCGAATACAAAAATTTCGTGAAATCCGGCGGATATGCAAAAGAACAACTCGAAAAAGACGCAGCGGCTGAAAAACTCACCTTCGCAGCGGTATAGGAAAGGAGAACAATATGTTAGATTCACTCAATACAATTTTTTCAGGTGGCGCCGAGGCGGCAGTTTCCATGACGGAAGTGGCTTTTTCCATGGGAATGGCAGTGCTGCTGGGCGCAATCATCGCAGGCACCTACCTTTTTGCAAACAGAAATGCCGAAAACCGAAAGAGCCTGGCCATCACTTTGCTGATGCTGCCTGTGATTTTGGCAGTTATCATACTCTTTGTGGGCAGCAACGTGGCCCGTGCCTTCTCGCTGGCCGGCACGATGTCCATCGTCAGATTCCGCAGTGCTCCGGGCGAGCCAAAAGACATCGGGTACATATTCTTCGCAACGGCTGCCGGTCTGGCATGCGGCGTGGAATTTTACGGCGGAGCCATCCTCTTCACAGTGCTGCTTTCCATCATCATGCTGATCGTGGAAAGCCTGAACATCGGAGGTTCTGCGCCGCTGCAAAAGCTGAAGGTGACCATTCCGGAAGACCTCAACTACAGCAATGCTTTTTCAGATGTATTCGACCGTTTCGCAGACTACAGCAAGCTTTCAAAGGTGAAGACCACAGAGCTGGGCTCCCTTTTCGAAGTGCACTATGATGTGCGCCTGCGAAAAGATGCCGATGAAAAAGCTTTCATCGACGAAATCCGCAGCCGTAACGGCAACCTGACGGTTATGCTGAGTCTGGCCTAGGAAATTCAAGTGTCATCATAAAATTTCACCTTTCAAAAATTGTTGCGTTATTTCCAAAAAGATGATAAAATCGTATCATCGTATGGGGCATTAGCGCAGCTGGGAGCGCGTTTGACTGGCAGTCAAGAGGTCAGGGGTTCGATCCCCCTATGCTCCACCAAAAAGGCAGCAGATTTCGAAAAAATCTGCTGTTTTTTATTTGCAGTTGCTATTGAAAATGCGAGAAAAAAATGACATTATAATATATATAATTGAAATTTTGCCTATACAAGGAGATTGCATATGAAAAAAAGGATACTTTCAATTTCGCTTTCCTTGCTGCTTCTGGCAGCAATGATACCGTCGGCAGCTGCAGCCGAAACGGCCACCGCTCCGGCGATTGATGTAGCGGAGATGCCTGCCACACGCGGAATGACGATTTTGGAGCTTTACCGGCTTGCCGGCGAACCCGCCCCTGAAAAGCAGAGCCCGTTCTCCGATGTGAAGCCGGAAAGCGAGTATGCGCGGGCCATCAGCTGGGCATGGGAAAAAGGCATTGCAAAAGGCATTTCGGATACCATTTTCAACCTCAATGCCCCATGCGGCACCGAAAGCTGTGCCGTTTTCTTCTATCGCTATGCACGGTTTGCCGGCCTGGATATTGCAATCCCCGAAGGCACAAAAGCCCCTGAAGGCACCCACCCGTGGGCTGCGGAAGCCATGGCATGGGCAGAAGGCAAAGGCCTGACAGTCAATACCATCACAAAAATGGCAGAAAGTCTGGGCATAAAAAAAGAGCCTTTTTCCGGGTCATCCGGGCGGGAAACTATACTTCCTTCCCCGGTTTTTACGGCTTTTTGATGCGGAACTGCAATACTCTGCCGCTTTCCTCCAACATC
>CAMPBN010000115.1 GCA_946638265.1 uncultured Bacillota bacterium | reverse complement strand
AAAGCAGACTATGTTATCATGGAGACCACTTACGGCAACCGCCTCCACGAAAGCAACGGCGAAAGCCTGAAAAAGCTCATCGACATCGTGGTAAAGACGGTAAAACGCGGCGGCAATGTGGTAATCCCTTCATTTGCCGTGGGCAGAACTCAGGAACTCCTCTTCCTTTTCAGCCGTTTCTATCAGGAATATCCCGAATACAAGGAAACTCTGGACAAAGTGATGGTCTTCGTTGACTCTCCGATGGCTACCACAGCCACCGAAGTTTTCAAGCGCAATGCGCAGGTCTTCGACGAAGAGACAAGAGCATATATCACAGCCGGCACCAATCCTCTGGATTTCAAAAACCTGAAATTTACCAGGACTTCGGAAGAGTCCCGCGCCATAAATTTCGATACCACACCAAAGATCATCATTTCCGCCAGCGGCATGTGCGAAGCGGGTCGTATCCGCCACCATTTGAAGCACAACCTCTGGGACGCGCGCAACAGCATCGTGTTTGTGGGCTATCAGGCGGAAGGCACTCTCGGCAAGCAGCTGATCAACGGCATTGAGACAGTCAGCCTCTTCGGCGAAGAGATCAAGGTCAATGCGGAGATTTACAACCTTGAAGGCTTTTCCGGCCACGCAGACAGAGACGAGCTCTTTGCATGGCTGAACGGTTTCGTGCAGAAGCCGAAGCACACATTCCTGGTGCATGGTGAGCCTGAATCCAAGCAGGATTTTGCAGACTACGTGCGTGCCAACATGGGCTACGAATGCACTGTGGTGGACGGCATCTCCGAGTACGAGCTGCAGTCCGACAAAGTGGTGTCCATGGACGAAGAAATGAAGGAGCAGTTCAGCGAAGAGACCATCTACGAGATGAAGACGCGTATCGCCAACATCAACGAAGGTCTGCAGAACATCCTATACAATACACATCTTGCAGTGGGGGCGGATGCCTCGCCTGAACGTCTGGCCGAGATCAACAATCTGATCATCGAACTGGAAAAGCAATATATCAATCTGGGCTCGGCAGTGACCAAAGAGGATCGCCCCGGCATTGAAGCCGATGCCAATGAGCAAAATCTTCAAAACCGCGACAATCACAAAAATGAATAAAAAATTTGTATTATATATGGCAGTGGGCGTCGTTTCCGTCATTTGGGGGCTCTCGTTCCTGTGGAGCAAGATTGCTCTTGCATATCTTGCCCCGATGCAGGTGCTGGCCACCAGATGGCTGCTGGGAGCCCTGACACTTGTGCTTCTTGCCGCCGCCCGCATAGTAAAAGTAAATTTCAAAGGAAAGCCGCTGAAGCCGCTTGCAATACTTACGCTGCTTCAGCCATGCGCATATTCCATTTGCGAAATGGTGGGAATCGACAAAACCACAGCTTCCGAGTCCGCCATAATGGTGGCTATGATCCCGCTGGTGGTGCTCATCATTTCATCGCTTGTATATCACAGCAAAATAAAGCCGGTTGCGGTCATTGGCATACTTTTGGCATTCGCCGGAGTGATTTGTACGACTGTCTTCAGCCCGGCATTTTCTGTGGGAGGCAAAGCCTTCGGGTACATCTGCCTGCTGGGAGCCGTGCTCTCGGGTGCGCTTTTCAGCATCAGGACCAATCACATGGCAGGAATGTATACGCCGCTTGAGATCACCACAGCGATGACGGTGGTGGGTGCGGTCTTCTTCAACGCCATCATGCTGGCAAAGGGCTACGGATTTGAAGCTTACGTCCTGACATTTCAGGACAGCCGGCTTCTGACGGCCATACTCTTTATGGGCTTCGGATGCACCGCGCTTTGCTACCTGTGCTATAATATTGTGGTCACGCAGCTGCCGCCACACATAGCTACTACGCTTCAGGTAAACCTTGTAACACTGGTGGGTGCGGTCAGCGGCATTGCCTTCGGAGGCGACCACTACGGCCTCTATACCGCCGTCGGCCTCATCATGATAGTCACAGGATTAGTTATTACAGGATTAAACGCAGGTCAAAGCAATTAAAGGAGCGGTGCTGTTAGGCCGGCAGAGACCGTTGCGGGTAGCCGGCACTTAGCGATTTGCGAGCGAAGCGAAGCAAGAGCTTAGTACCGCTGCGTTAAGCCCGCACCAGGCGCGAGCCGTGGTCTCGGGTGGCCTGACAGTACCGCGACTCGATTCTCCTTGACATACTTGCATCTCTCATATAAAATATTCTGTGCTTGTATATTTTGGACCAAAACAAAGAAAAAGGATACCATATGGAAGTAGAATTAAAATACAGCATCAGCGACGAAACTACGGCGGAAAAGCTGTGGGTCGATGAGATGCTTACATCTTGTGAAGAAGAGGACTCTCGCGAGAAGGTCTATATGAAGTCTGCATACTTCGATACTGCCGGCTTCACTCTTTCGGAAAATGACATCGCATTCCGTGTAAGAAAGGAAGGTAGCCGCATCGTGGCATCCTTAAAATGGGGCGGCAAGAATGACGGCGCACTCCACCAGAGACAGGAAATAAATGTACCGGTGGACGACGAGGTATGCTTCTTAAGCCCTTCTGCAGATCTTTTCAAGGAAAGCGAAATCGGACAGCATGTGATCAAGCTGGTTGGCGATCAGATGCTTAATTGTATTATTGAAATGGATTATATCCGCAGAAGATTCCGCATCGACCGCAACAACAGCATCATGGAGGTTTCCATCGATCAGGGCGAGATCGTAACGGACAAGGGCAAAAAGCCTATCTCCGAAATCGAAGTGGAGCTTTTCTCGGGCGAGGAAAGCGAGCTTCTCAGCGTCGGAGACGAACTTTCGGAAAAATATGGTCTGGAAGCAGGCCTTTCCAGCAAATTCTCCAGAGGACTGGACATGCTGGGCATAGAAATAGGAAAATAATAGAGATGTATATACATTAGGAGGATTTAATCAGATGAAAACCACATTTATCTCAAAGGAAAAGAACACTGTAAAGTTCACAATGGAATTTACGGCTGAAGAATTTGAAAATGCCCAGATCAAGGCATATCAGCGCACCAAGAACCAGTATTCCATTGACGGCTTCCGTAAGGGCAAGGCTCCGAGAAAGCTCATCGAAAAGCACTACGGCGAAGGCGTTTTCTTTGAGGATGCTATTAATGATATGTTCAATGTAAACTATCCGCTCGCTCTGGACGAGCTGATGCTGGATGTAATCGACAGACCTGACGCTGACTTCACCGATTTCAAGAAGGGCGAAGGTTTCACAGCCACTATCACAGTGGATGTTGCTCCGGTTCCTGAAGTTAAGGACTACAAGGGCATCGAGATCAAGAAGGTTAAGCCTGAACCTGTTGAAGAAAAAGTACAGGCAGAGCTCGAGGCCGCTCAGAAGCGCAACGCAAGACTTCTGGTGGCTGAAAGACCGGCAGAAAATGGCGACACTCTCACTCTGGACTATGCAGGCTTTGTAGGCGACGACCAGTTTGAAGGCGGCACAGCAGAGATGCAGCAGCTGACTCTGGGCTCCGGCCAGTTCATCCCGGGCTTTGAAGACCAGCTGGTGGGCGTAAATGCCGGCGAAGAAAAGGAAGTTAAGGTAACATTCCCTGAAGAATACCATGCACCTGAGCTGGCAGGCAAGGAAGCTGTCTTCAAGTGCAAGGTTCACGAGATCAAGTACGAAGAGCTGCCTGAGCTGAACGACGATTTCGCTCAGGAAGCCAGCGAATTTGACACTCTCGACGAGTGGAAGAAAGACCTGACTGAAAAGCAGGAAAAGGTAGCAGCTGAAAAGGCTGAAACAGATATGAAGAATGCAGTAATCGAAAAGCTGGTGGAAGCTACAAAGGTGGACGTTCCGGCAGTTATGATCGACGACGAGGCTGCAGCTATGATTAACAACTTCGCACAGCAGCTTTCATATCAGGGTCTTTCCCTGGATATGTACATGAAGTATCTGGGCAAGGACATCAACGCTCTCAAGGAAGAAATGAAGCCTGAAGCAGAAAAGAGCGTAAAGACAAGACTGGTAGTGACTGCAGTAGGTGAAGCCGAAAAGATCGAAGTTTCCCAGGAGGATATGGACAAAGAACTTCAGTTCATGGCCGATTCCTACAAGATGGATGTTGAGAAGGTTAAGGAGATCCTCGGACCTGACAGCCTGGCTGCCATCAAAAAGGATCTGCGCATGAGAAACATCGTGGAATTCCTCTACAAGAACGCCAAGATTAAATAAATCCAAAGTAATATAAAGTTATAATTGAAGTGGCCATATATGGCAGCTGATGATGGGAGGGACGCAAAGTGGCATTAGTACCTTATGTAATAGAACAGACCAGCGGCGGCGAAAGATCTTATGATATCTA
>CAMPBN010000114.1 GCA_946638265.1 uncultured Bacillota bacterium | reverse complement strand
AGCGCCAGAAGCAGGCCTGTTACAGCTGCGGAGAGGTCGCCAACCGTATTTTCTCTGTTGCAGATCTTCTCGAATGCCCACTCGAAAATCATAGCGCAAAGTACGCTGAAGACTTCTACCAGGAGAGCTTTAACTCCGAAGATGACTACAGATGCAATCACAGCCGGAAGCAGTGCGATGAGCACGTCTCTCATAATAGTCGCAGTGGTGGTGTTGGAGCGGATATGAGGAGATACTGATGCAATAAGTTTATTTTCCATTGTCTTCTATACCTCCTTTTCCTTTGCTTCCGCAGCAGCCTTTTTCTCGGCCTCAGCCTTGGCTTTTGCGTCAGCTTCCTGTTTTGCCTTCATTACCATAGCCTTAGCCAACTTGTGGTTCTGAACCAGAGGGCGCTTTGCAGGACATACGAAGCTGCAGCAGCCGCATTCCATACAAAGGTTGACTTTCAAGGCCTTGAGGTCCTCGATGTCGCCCTTTTCGAAGGCAATCTGAATCTCTGCAGGCATCAGCTCCAGCGGGCAGGATGCGATACATTTGCCGCACTTGATGCAAGCGGATGGCTCTGCAGGAGTTGCATCTTTCTGATTGAAAGCAAGTACTGCGTTGGTAGCCTTGAGTACCGGGCAGTCCAGATTTGGAACCGCAATACCCATCATAGGGCCGCCGTAGAGTACCTTGTAAGGAGCTTCCTTGAATCCGCCCACGAAATCGAAGATGTCCTTCAGCGGTGTGCCGATAGGAGCGATGATATTCTGCGGATTTGCCACTGCACTGCCGTCTACGGTGATGCACTTTTCAACAAGCGGCATACCGGTCTTGACATAGTGCGCGATAGTAGCAAGAGTAGTGCAGTTGATAACGATTGCGCCTACGTCCAGAGGAAGCTTTCCTTCCGGAACAATCTTGCCGATAGTATTGTAAATAAGAACTTTTTCACCGCCCTGTGGGTAAGATGCAGGCAGCGGATGAACTTCCACTACGCTGTCCCCGGAGCAGATCTTCTTGAAGTTTTCGATACATTCAGGCTTGTTGTCTTCGATACCGATGATAACGCGCTTTACCTTCATGTACTTTTCCATCAGCTGGATAGCTTCATATACCTCGTCGGCTCTGTCGAGCATGGTGCGGGTATCGGAAGTGATGAAAGGTTCGCATTCGGCACCGTTTACGATAACAGCGTCTACTTTGTCCAGATCGCACTTCAGCTTAACGGATGTAGGGAAGCCTGCGCCACCCAGTCCTACCACGCCGCTGTCTCTGACTGCAGCAAGGAAGCTGTCGAGATCTGTTACTTCAGGTGGTTTTACACCTTCGAATACTTCCTGCTGGCCATCTGTGTCGATGAATACAGCTGGAACCTTCTGGCCGTTGGCCACTAAGATGTCTTCAATTTTTTTGACCGTTCCGGAAGCACCGGAATAGATCGGGGCTGAGACGAATCCCCCTGCTTCGGCAATCAGCTGGCCCACTTTAACAGTATCGCCTGCCTTGACTACCGGATTGGCTCTTGCGCCAATGTGCATAGCCATAGGAATCACCAGCTGGCCCGGAACAGGCATTCTGTTCGGAGCACAGGCTGCGGTGTTCTTGTAGTGTGGCACATGCACGCCGTTCATTCTCTTAGACATTTTCCTCTCCATTCTCAATATTTAATCCACACAAAAACACCAGGTTAAGTGCAATACCTTAACCTGTCCCATGTTTAATATGAAGATTAATAATTGCAGAAAAACTTGATTTCTGAAAGGCAAATTGTATAATTAATTCAGCAATTATACATTTTCCCTAGGATTTATAGTACCAAAAAACGCAAACTTTTACAAGAAACATGATAAATAAACGCACGATTTTACACAATTGCACAGCAAAACTTTTATTATTTGCCACAGTGGTATTACTAATTTGCGCTTTTGCAGGATGCAGTGTCTCGCACACAAGTCCAATCAGCAAAACGGATTTTACCCTGAACACGGTAGTCACCATCACGGTCTACAATGAAGACGAAGCGGCGCTGGCAGAAAAGTGCATCGCAATGTGCCGCGATTATGAGCGCATCTTCTCCAGGACAAATGTCAGCAGCGAACTGGCGCAGCTGAATATTCAGGGAAGCGCCCGATGCTCGGACGATTTGCTGCATGTAATAAACACTGCACTCCACTATTGCGAAGTGTCGGACGGACGCTTTGACATCACTACGGGCAAACTCAGCGACATGTACAAATTTGCTACAGAAGAGCCGGCAGTTCCTTCTGCTTCCGACATTGAAGCAGAGCTGGCCCATGTAGGGTATAAAAATATAAAAGTGAACGGCAACATTGTTACACTCGGCGATCCGCTGGCAGAAGCGGACCTGGGCGCCATAGCCAAGGGCTACATCGCAGACCGGCTGAAAGACTATCTGGTGGAAAACGGTGTGGAGCACGCCATCATCAATCTTGGCGGCAATGTGCTCTGCGTAGGCGGTCGCCCGGACGGTAATCCTTTCACGGTGGATATTCAATATCCTTTCAAGGATCAATCCGAGAAAATCGCCACTTTGAGCATCGACGACCTTTCGGTGGTAACTTCGGGAATATATGAACGCTGCTTCGAATCGGGCGGCAGGCTGTACCACCACATACTCGACCCGGCCACCGGCTACCCGTACGACAACGGCCTCGTGTCCGTGTCTGTGGTGGGCCCATGCTCCGAGGACTGCGACGCACTCTCGACTACGCTCTTTTCCATGGGCCTCGATGAGGGCCTCGCCCTCATCGACAGCCTGCCGGAGTACAGCGCCGTCTTCATCACCGAAGACCTGCAGCTTCACTACTCCGAAGGCTTCGAAGCGCTTCTCAAAAAATAAAAATTCCCCTCGCAATAGGGGAATTTTTTTTATGGAGCAAGTGGTCGTGGACCGCCACGCGCTAAAGCGCTGCGGTCCTGACATGGGGCCTACCGAGCTTCTGCCTTCGCTTCGCTCGGCATCAGCGGGTTAGGCCTCCAAAGGGAGCCCTTAGCAAGCGGGTTCGACTCCCTACTTTACATATAAAAATAATGTCCCTCAATAGAGGGACATTATTTTTATGGAGCAAGTGAAGGGAGTCGAACCCTCCTCTCAAGCTTGGGAAGCTCGCGTTCTACCGATGAACTACACCTGCACAAGTCCTGTGCGGACTTTGCTCCTGCGCCGAAGCGCCGCTCGCTTCTCTATTTTACCCTTTTACCACGAAAAATTCAATATCTTTTGAGAGGCTTTCTCCTGATTTATTTACAATTCGCACAAAATTTATATTTTTGCCTTTTGTTGCGAATTTATCTTCGTATTCGGTAGTTATGCCGCAGGTATCAGGGACGGCGCTCTGCTGCTCATCGGTAGCGAAAGCCGTGCCGGCGAGCAGGTTCAAAGGCGCATCTGCAGTTTTCCCGCTGCTCGCCTCCGCCCACATACCGTGGAGATCGCGAGTTACCACCTCGGCTTCCAGCCCGGCGGCCTCAATCTCCTCCAGCGTGAAATCAAAAAGCGCATCGTTGTCCGTGCGGAACTCCACAAAGCCGCCGGGCGCCAGCACACTCATATACGAAAGCAATCTCTTACGGTATGTGAGCCTGCGCTTTTCGTGGCGCGCTTTGGGCCATGGGTCCGAAAAGTTCAAAAATATCCCCGAAAGCTCGCCCGGATCGAAAAAATCGCGTACATCGTGCACAAAGCCGCTGACGAAAAGCACATTCACGGCTTCCGTAGTCAGCTGGCCGCCTTGTCTTCCGTCCCTTCTTTTTTCCGGTGCCATGCTGCCTTCCACGTCCGACCTGCATTTCTGCAGCGCCCGCAAGAGCACGCTGCGTTGCCCTTCAATCCCTATAAAATTTGCCTGCGGATATTTGCGGGCGCAGCTTGCTATGAACTGTCCCTTGCCGCATCCGATTTCAAGATATACGGGTGCGTCGTTGCAAAATGCTTCTCTCCACCTGCCCGGCATGTCCTGCGGCAAATCTATTATCACGTCTTCAAACCCGGCGAGTTTTTCGTCCAGGTTGCGTACTCTTCTCTGTCTCATAAATTACCCTGCCTGAATTCTATTCTTTAATTACCTTCCCCAAATTACCACTACCGCAATAGCCGCGGCCTGCAGCAAAACAGCCAAAAAATCGATTGCCCCGAGCTTTATCTCGTGCATGCGTGTACGTCCCTTACCGCCGCGGTAGCAGCGTGCCTCCATGGCCATCGCCAGATCCTGCGCTATGCGGAACGAGCTGATAAAAAGCGGCACCAAAATCGGTATCAGATTTTTGGCCCGGTTGATCAGATTTCCGCTCTCAAAATCCGCGCCTCTCGCCTGCTGCGCGTTCATGATCTTGTCGGT
>CAMPBN010000113.1 GCA_946638265.1 uncultured Bacillota bacterium | reverse complement strand
ATGTGATATAATTAATAAAATAAACATTTATATATTTTATTGAAAGTGCAGAAAGGGATTTAACAGGATAGTTATCATGGGCAGTACTTATGAGTTTTTTACACGGCTTGCAGGCACACTGGCAGTGATACTTTTGGTGTCGGTATATGCCGGAAGCACCCAGATTATCAAAAGATATCTGGGAAAGGAAGAAGATTGGAAATCAATCCTGCTGGGAGGATGCTTCGGAGGATTTTTCGGAATTTACGGCAACCTGTCGGGTTTTGACCTGAATGGAGCTGTCATCTCGGTGAGGGACATAGGACCGATGCTGGCAGGATTCATCGGCGGACCTTTCAGCGGTATAGTGGCGGGCGCCATCGCGGGAGTGCACAGGCTCACAATGGGCGGTGTCACGGCGGTTGCGTGTGTGGTGGCCACATCGCTGATCGGGCTTTTCTGCGGCATTATTTCCATGACGCATAAGGGTGTGCTTAAGAGATTTTACCGGGTTTTTCTGGTGGGAGCATGCATGGAAGTAATGCATCTTTCGGTAGTTTTGGTGCTGGTAAAACCGTTTTCGCTGGCTGCGGATATCGTCAGACAGGTGGCAGTGCCTTTCGTTACGGTCAATGCGCTTGGAATTGCATCCATGATGTGGATTATCAGGTTTTTCGAGAAGCAACAGGCCGAATCTCTGGAAAAGGAAAAATTGAAATCCGAACTTGAGATGGCCAGCGTTATTCAGCATTCTTTTTTGCCGACGATAGACGACAGATATCCGGGGCGCCCCGAAGTGGCAGTCAGTGCATCGATGCAGGCAGCCAAGGAAGTGGGCGGAGATTTTTACGACGCTTTTTATGTGGACCGTGACAGGATTGCCTTTATCATAGGCGATGTTTCGGGTAAAGGCGTGCCGGCGGCACTTTTCATGGTATCTTCCAAAATGGTTTTGCAAAGCTGCATCCGCGATATACCAAATCTTGCAGATGCTTTTGCCACAGCCAACAATGTGCTTTGCGAAAAAAACGAAGCGGATATGTTTGTGACGGTCTGGGGCGGGGTCCTGGACCTGCGCTCAGGAGAATTGACATGCGTCTCTGCGGGGCACAACCCTCCGGTGTTCATTCATGACGGAATGGCAAAATTTCCTGAATACAAGAACGGATTTTTGCTTGCCGGCATGGAAGGCTCCAAATATCACGAAACAAAATTCAATCTGGCGGAAGGCGATGCGGTATTTATCTATACCGACGGACTGAATGAGGCCACGACGAAGGGAAACGAGCTTTACGGCAACGACAGGCTTTTGGAATGTCTGAGCGGTTGCGGTGGAGACACGGTGCAGGAAATAGTCGACAAAGTGAAGAAATCCGTCGACGACTTTGTAAAAGACGCAGAGCAGTTTGATGACATCACGATGCTGTGCTTCAAGTGGAAATAGAGTTTAACATATTTACAAATTTTACAGAAAGTGAAACAGGTGATTTTATGGCTAAGAAAACAATAAAATTATTGGTGTTTGTTTTAGTACTGATTTTGGCACTTGGCATGGCGGGCTGCGGGAGCGGCGAAACTGCGCCTGTGACCGAAAAAATAGGTATCATCGGAGCCATGGATGTGGAAGTGACGACCCTGAAAGAAGCTGCTGACATCACAAACACGCAGGTGATCGCGGATATGGAATTCTGTGAAGGCACGCTGGGCGATAAAAACGTGGTAATCGTCAAGTGCGGAATGGGTAAAGTCAATGCCGGCATTTGCGCAAACACATTGATAAATACCTTCAATTGCACGGAAATCATTAACACCGGCGTGGCAGGGTCATTGGACAATCAATTGGATATCGGAGATATCGTGATTTCGGTGGATGCAGTGCAGCACGACTTTGATATTGAAGTATTGGGCTATGCAAAGGGAGAAATCCCTTATACCGGTATGTTTGCATTCCCGGCAGATGAAAACCTGCGTGCTGAAGCATTAAAGGCGGCTGCCGAGGCTGCGCCTGATGTACACGCATTTGAAGGCAGAGTATGTACGGGCGACCAGTTCATATCCACAGCAGAGCAGAAAGACCGTATTACTTCAAACTTTGGAGGACTTTGCTGCGAAATGGAAGGCGGCGCCATCGCACAGGCATGTTATTTGAACCATACTCCTTATGTGATCATCCGCGTTGTTTCTGACAAACCTGACGAAACTGAAGTAGTGGAATATCAGGAATTTGAACCGATTGCGGCAGCCAATTGTGCCAATATCGTAAAGTATATGGTGGAAAATCTATAAATAGAATGCAAAGAGGGGCATTTTATGAAATTCAGAGGTATTAAAAATTTAATATTTCTCCCGGTTTTGGCGCTTCTTGTTATGCTTTGCGCGGCCTGCGGCGGGCCGGGGGTCGGGAACGGAAATGCAGAGATAGCAAAAATCCCCGTAAAAGTGCTGATCCTGCCGAAGTTTGAAGTAGGCGAAATGGCAGGAGATTTTCCGGGAGAAGCCCAGCTTTTCTATGAAAAATATATGGCAGGCGGTGCCGAAGAATATGACATCCCCGGTGGCAGCGAAGGCAGCAAACTTTATGTCAAAGACGGAGTGGCGCTCTATGTCCTGGGAATGGGCAAAGTGGGCGCGGCACTCGGCACGGAGGCTGTGCTTTCGGACGAACGCTTCGATTTTTCGGATGCCTATATTTTGTCCACGGGCTGCGCAGGCTCTGCCGTCGAAGAAAGCGTAATGGGCGATGTGGTGCTGGTTACGGCTGCGGTGGACTACGATTTCGGCCATCATGCAGATATCAGAGAGATGGAAAATAAAGACGGAAGCACATGGTTCCACGATGCCTCATACGACAGTGAGGCGGTAGTGAAGCTGGATTCGGAATTGAACGAAAAGGTCTATGCCCTGATAAAAGACGTGCCTGTCAAAACCACGGAAAAAACCCGCAGCTACATGCAGGCGACTTTCCCAGGTGAAGACTGGGCAGTACGTGATCCGAAGGTAATGCTCGGCACCACCATCACCAGCGACAACTTCTGGAAAGGCAAATACGACCACGAAAATGCCAAGCTGATGACGGAAGTCTACGGCTGCGAAGATCCGTTCCTGACTACCGAAATGGAAGATATAGGCGTCTGCCAGGCAGCAAAGCGCAAAGGAATGCTGGAACGGCTGATAGTCACACGCACCAGCGTCAATATGGATGTTTTCATGAAAGGCATGACGCCGGAAAGCCTTTGGATAGAGGATTATGACGGAATGACCCTGGCAAGCGATGACAACGCAGAGGCAGCTGACATTTTTGAAACAGCCATGGAAAACAGTTTTAACGTAGGCAGCACCATAGTGGATGCGATTTTAAACAACAGATTGTAATTTTGCGAGGAAAAGAGGGAAGATGAAGAAGTATATTATTTCGACGGATATATTAAAAGATTTTTTGCAGGACATGAAATCTACAGGATAAGCGGTGATGAATTTGCTACTCATTTGGCAACGCCCAAAATATCACGAGCACGCTCAGCGCGGCCGAAAAAGAAATGTATCGCGGCAAATCCCAATATTATATAGAAACGGGTAAAAACCGCAGAAAATAGCCAAAGCGTGATAGTATCGCTTGCAAAATATAAACGGAGGCAGGAGAAAATGAAAGTAGGAATAATCGGCTATGGCAGTATGGGGCGGATGCTCCTCGAAAAGATCGAAGGCGAAGGGAAGGCAGAGGCTAAGAATCTCTATATCTCCACGCGCACCAAAGAAAAAATCCGGCACCTCAAGGGTAAATTCAACGTCTGCGAAGATAATAAAGACTTGGCTGCAGCCTGCGACATCGTGTTCCTAGCTGTCAGAGCAGGAGATATCAAGCCTATTATGGAAGAAATCCTGCCGGTTATGAAAAAAGAGACGCGGCTTGTGTCGCTCAATGCCAGCATATCTTTTACGGCTTTGGAAAAGCTTTTTGACGGCAAAATCGCTAAGCTGACACCCAGCGTAACTGCGGAAATCGGCCGTTCCAAGACACTTATCTGTTATAACGGCAAGATGGAAGCAGGCGACAAGTCTGAGATTGAAAACCTGCTGACGGCACTTGGCAGTGTGGAAGCTCTTCCGGAAGATGAGATGTGGCTGGCTACAGACCTGACCAGCTGTATGCCGGGCTTTGTGGCAGCCATATTTGACGTATTCTCGCAGTCAGCCATGAGCCATACCAGCTTGTCAAAAGAAAGAGTGCAGGAAATGGTCCTTGACACGGTGGCAGCTACTTCTGCCATGATGATGGAAAAGGGTATGAGCTTTCCTGAAGTAGTAAAGCGCGTGGCCACTCCGGGAGGAATCACGGAAGAGGGCACTAACCACATCTACGAAAAACTGCCGGCTATTGCAGACGAGATCTACGCCAAGACTTTGGAAA
>CAMPBN010000112.1 GCA_946638265.1 uncultured Bacillota bacterium | reverse complement strand
TTTAGTTCCAGCATGAATAAATAATTTTGATTCCGGCAACAGCAAATAATCTCAATTCTGCCGTCAGCTACTGGATCCTCTTAAAGAATTTTTCCAGCTCGTATCTTGAAAATCTCACAAATGTCGGTCTGCCATGCGGGCAGGAATAAGGATTTTCGCATTTTGAAAGCTCCGAAAGCAGCTCTCTGATTTCCTCATCGTGAAGCGTATCATTTCCTTTTACAGCGGATTTGCAGGACCTCGTAATGATTTTCCCAAGCTGTCCCAGGTCCGAAAAATCCTTGGCATCGTCCAGATGGTCCAGAAAATCATTCACAAAATCTTCTGCCTCAGCCAGATCCATAAACATCGGAACAGCGCTGATCTTGTAGGTATCCGGCCCAAATGCTTCGATATCAAAACCGAAACCCCTGAGTATTTCCAGCCATTCCTCGTCCTTGGCAGCCACTGCCGGCGTCACGTTTATAATCACCGGAATCATCGAAGGCTGAACATGTTTATCCTCAGCCATAAATTCCGCCAAAAGTTTTTCGAAAAAGACTCTCTCGTGTGCCGCATGCTGGTCTATCATGTAGAAAGTATCGTCATCGGCTGCCAATATATATGTGGCAAAAACCGAACTGATCGGCCGCAGCTTTTCAAAGTCAAAAAACCTGTTCCCCGTATTTTTTTCGATATATTTTTTCTCGTTTTCGCGTAAACTTGATAGTAATTTTTTTATGTAAACTTGTTCTTCTTTTTGTCTGTTTTGAGGAAGTTTTTCTATTATTTTGTTCTGCTGTATATATTCCGCTTTTTTCTCAGATTCAGTATTTTCTATGCGCGATATCGAATCAATTTCCGCAGTAGCAGTTCCGGTAAAACCGCTGTTTCTGCTACCGATTGCATTTTCGCATTTTTCGCCTGCCACCAATGCATCGTCGCATCTGCCGGGCTTATTAGCCTCTTCGTATGATGGTGTTGACAATGGCGATTTTGCCGCCGTCAGCTCAGAGATTCTCTCCTGTTCGCCTTTGACTATGCCTTCATTTTCAAAAGATGAGAATGTACGAATGTTTTCGCTGTGCACCTGCGCCATGGCGTCTTTGCCCGCCAGAGCCTTTCTCACTGCCGTATACACCGTGTCTGCCACGAAATTTTCATCGTCAAAGCGCACTTCCCTCTTGTTCGGGTGGATATTTACATCCAGCTTGTCGCCATTCATCTCCAGGAACAGGAAGCAAATCGGAAATCTGCCCTTAAAGAGCCTGTCCGCATATGCACGATTGATACCGCGTTCAATGATCTTTGACGAGATCACTCTGCCATTAACAAAGAAAATCTGGTGTCTTCTGCTGGTCCGCGAATTCATTGGTGCGGAAACAAAACCATACACTCTCAGGTAGTCTTCACTGAGATTCACTTCCACCAGATCCTGCCCTACGGCTTTTCCGTAGACAGTATAGATAGCATCCTGCAATTTTCCGCTTCCCGTAGTGCTGAAGAGGATGTTGCCGTTATTTATCATTCTGAAACGGATATTCGGATAAGCCAGCGCGATCTGGGACACAAAGTCTGTAATCATGCTGCTTTCGGCGTTATCCGCCTTCATAAACTTGAGTCTGGCGGGCGTATTGTAAAACAGGTCTGCCACGATCATAGTAGTGCCTTCAGGGCATCCGAAAGCACTGTGGCCTATCACTTCTCCGCCGTGAATCAGGACTCTGGTGCCTGCTTCCCTGCCATGACATTTGGTAAGAAGCTCCACTCTCGAAACAGCCGCTATGCTGGCCAGAGCCTCGCCGCGAAATCCGAGAGTTTCAATGCTTTCAAGGTCAGAAACCTCTTTTATCTTGCTGGTGGCATGACGATAAAAAGCGATTTCCGTCTCGCTGTCATCTATGCCGCAGCCGTCGTCCGAAACACGGATATAGCTTTTTCCACCGTTTTTTATCTCGACAGTGATACTGCCTGCACCTGCGTCTATTGAATTTTCCACCAGCTCTTTCACTACCGAAAGCGGACGTTCCACTACTTCTCCGGCGGCAATTTTGCTGGCTACACTTTTTTCAAGTACTTTTATCATAGTTTCTACTCTTTTTCTGCCATCTTCTGCAGTTCCTCCAGGATGGCAATCGCCTCGGAAGGCTTGGTGTCCATGAGATTCAGGGATTTAATCTTTTTGATAACAGGATTTTCGCCCGAGAAGAAGAACGAAATCTGCTGTCCATCGGGAATTTCTGTCTGATTTTCAACATCTTTCGAGTCACCGAAATTTTCCATATCGGTGCTTTGCTTTGACTCTTCCAGAAAAGCCAGATGTGCTTCTGCGTCTCTCAGGACCGTCTTTGGCACGCCTGCGATTTTAGCCACGTGAATACCGTAGCTTCGGGACGCAGGGCCTTCCAGTATTTTGTGCAAAAATACCACTTCTCCACCGTCTTCCGAAACGCCTACATTCATGTTCCTGCAACCCTTCACCTTGCCCTCCAGAGCTGTCAGCTCGTGATAGTGGGTGGCAAAGAGCGTTCTGGCCCTGTGCGCATCGTCGCAAAGATAATCCACAGAAGCCCATGCGATGGAAAGGCCGTCATATGTGGATGTACCGCGGCCGATTTCGTCCAGAATCACAAGCGAACGAGGCGTGCTGCTGTTCAGAATATAGGCAAGCTCGCTCATTTCCACATAGAATGTGGATTCGCCCATTGCGATATTGTCGGATGCGCCGATACGCGTGAATATCCTGTCTGCAACGCCTATTTTCGCCTGCTCGGCCGGCACAAAGCATCCCGCCTGGGTCATCAGCACTATGAGCGCAGTCTGCCTCATATAAGTGGATTTACCTGACATGTTCGGCCCTGTGATCAGCAGCATGGACGTGTCGCTTCCGTTGATATATATATCATTTGGCACAAAAAGCCCGGATTCGAGCGTCTGCTCTATCACAGGATGTCTGCCGTTTTTGATGAAAATCTCGTCGCCCTCATCCACTTCAGGCTGCACATAGCCAAGCTTTGCGGAAACTTCCGCAAAAGAGCAGACGGCATCCAGCTCTGCAATGCTCGCCGCGGTTTTTTGGATATCTCTGATATATTTTGCGCAAAGGCTCCTGATCTCGACAAAAAGCTCATATTCCAGCTTGTTGATCTTGGTCTCGGCATTGAGTACCAGGCTTTCCGTCTCTTTGAGCTCCGGCGTGATGAAACGCTCGGCTCCCACCAGAGTCTGCTTTCTGATATAATTTTCAGGCACCAGATCGAGGTTTGAGCGCGAAACTTCGATGTAATATCCGAAGACTTTGTTGAAGCCCACTTTCAGATGAGTAATTCCCGTTCTTTCTTTTTCAACGGCCTCCAGGGAAGCGATCCATTTTTTTGCGTCTTTTATGGAAAGCTTGAGGTTGTCCAGATCTTCGGAATAGCCGGGTTTGATCAGGCCTCCTTCTTTTATGGTAAGAGGCGGCTCTTCCACTATGGCCGCATCGATTTTTCCGTAGATTTCTTCAAACAGGCTGATATTGTCGCAAAACTCGCCCAAAAGCTCGTTGTCAAAGCTTGAAAGGCATGATTTTATCTCGGGAAGTGCAGCAATGGAATTGCGCAGCGCTATCATGTCCTTGCCGTTGGCATTTCCCCCGGCGATGCGGCCTGCCAGTCTTTCCAGATCGTAGACCTGTTTCAGGCTTTCGCGAAGGTTGTTCCGGAGAAGTACATCGTCATAAACCGCTCTGACTCCTGCAAGGCGCTTGTTTATCGCTGCAGCCGAATTGAGCGGCTCTCTCAGCCATTGCTTGAGCTTTCTCGAGCCCATGGCAGTGTTGCATTTGTCCAGCACCCAAAGCAGAGTGCCTTTGTTTTTCTTATCGTAAAGAGTCTCGGTAATCTCGAGATTTCTGATGGTAAATTTGTCCAGCGCCATGTGCCCTGCGATGTCGTAGAGCTTGACTTCCGTCAGATTTGAAAGGCTTTGCTGGGTGCTTGCCAGATATTCCAAAAGGCCGCCGAGAGCCATCACATTTTCTTCAAAGCCGCCAATCCCCAGCCCCTTTGGCGAATGCACGTTAAAAGTCCTGCAAAGAATTTCAGTGCAGGCTTTCTCGCTGAAAAATGCATCCTCCATATAATTGATGTAAGGATGGATGTAATGTTCCGCTTCCGCAAGAGGGAGCTCGTCTTCCATGGATTTTTGGGCCACGATCTCTTTTGCGCCGATCCTGATCAGCTGGTCGAGAAGGTGCTGCATGGCACTCTCCCCTTTTGAAATGGAAGTAAGATTCAGTTCACCCGTCGAAATGTCCGCATAGCAGAGGCTGATGCGCTCATCCCCCACATATACGCACGCCAGATAATTATTATCTTTTTCGGAAAGCATGGCAGAGCTTGTGACAGTACCGGGCGTGATGATCTGCACCACATCGCGCGGCACC
>CAMPBN010000111.1 GCA_946638265.1 uncultured Bacillota bacterium | reverse complement strand
TTCACGGCCTACGGCGGTGAACCTGAGCCACATGGTGGACAGGATGACAGGCTGCGCCAGGAATGCTCTTGAAAATGAAAATATAGTTTCAAAGGACTTTGTTAATATATTAAGAAACGAAGCCGTATCCATCCACAAAGAAGATATGGAAATGTGCGCACGCATCGCAGAGTATGGCCTGAGCCTGGTGAAAAACGGAGACGGCATACTGACACATTGCAATGCGGGGCCGCTGGCAACGAGCCGTTACGGCACGGCACTTGGCCCGATACTCCTGGGCAAGGAACGCGGCATGGAGTTTCACGTATTCGCAGACGAGACGCGGCCCCTCCTGCAGGGCGCAAGGCTCACCAGCTTTGAGCTTTCAAGCGCCGGAGTGGACGTAACTCTGATTTGCGACAATATGGCTTCCATTGTCATGAAGTCGGGAAAAGTGCAGGCATGTTTTGTGGGTTGCGACAGGGTAGCAGCAAACGGAGATACGGCCAACAAGATTGGAACTTCCGGCGTGGCTATTTTGGCAAAATACTACGGAATACCGTTTTATGTGCTGGGACCTTCGTCGAGCATCGACATGAATTGTCCGTCCGGCGAGAGCATCGTCATCGAGGAAAGGCAGCCTGACGAGATCAAAAATATGTTTTTCAAGACTCCGTCGGCACCTGAAGATGTGAAATGCTACAACCCTTCGTTCGATGTGACGGACAATGCTCTGATTGCAGGCATTGTAACGGAAAGAGGCATTGTCAGACCGCCGTTCAAAGAAAACTTAGCAGCTTTGTTCAGCAATAACTAAACGCGCGGGTTAAAAAGGTAAAAAAACGAAAAAAGAAGAGAAAGCTAAAGGAGAGAAAGTATTATGAAGAAGACAACAAAATTTTTATCGGCGATGCTGTGCCTGGCATTGATTTTCAGCATGGCAGCCATGGCAGGGTGTACCGGCAGCCAGCCGGCAGAGGAGCCTGAACCAAAGGATATTGCGGAGCTCGAAGGACTGGACCTCCACTACACTACAGACGAGTGGCCGGTAATCGACGGAGCAACGGCTCTGGCACCTTTCTACGAGGCTATGGCAGCAGAACTTTTGGGACTGGAGCCTGAAAAAGCCAAGACATATGTGCTTTGCAACCGCACTGACGGCGCATACGAAAATCTCATCGACGGCAGCGCAGACATGATCTTCTGCTCACTGCCATCCGCAGAGCAGCAGGAAATGGCGGACAATGCAGGTTTCAAGTTCGAAAAAACACCGTTCCTCAATGGCGGATTCGTATTTTTCGTAAACAAGAGCAATCCTGTGGACAGTATCACAATCCAGCAGGCGCATGACATCTATGCAGGCAAGATCACCAACTGGAAAGAACTGGGCGGCGAAGACAGAGAAATCATCGCATACCAGAGACCAAACAATTCCGGCTCCCAGACAGGACTTTACGAGTATATCATAAAGGAAGACGAATTGATGGATGCTCCTGAAGAAATGGTATTCGGCGCCATGGACGGTATCGTGGACGCTGTTGCCAACTATGACAATGCGGAAGGCGCCATCGGCTATTCGTATTACTACTATGTAGCCAACATGCACTACCAGGAGGATATCAAGCTCCTCAAGATCGAAGGCATCGAACCGTCTGACGAAACCATCGGAAACGGCACTTATCCTATTATCAACCCAAGCTATGTCATCATCAGCGCAGACACCCCAAAAGATTCCATTCTTCGCGACATCATCGAATGGATATGCAGCGAAAAGGGTAAGGAAGTGGCCAGAAGAGCAGGATATATTCCAAGAGGGTAGCCGGCCGGCACAAAACCTGTTAACGTAGATTAAACGGAGAAAGTATTATGAAAAAGAGTAAAATAACAGCGTTAATCTTAACGGCAGCTTTGGCGCTGTCCGGCATAGGCCTGACGGGCTGTGACGCAACGGGAAATGCAGTCAAGGCAGACCCGGATTCCAAGCTGGGGCAGGCTCTTGCCTGCATGAAAGAGCTGGAAACTCACGGCGAAAACGTGAAGCAGGGCGAGAAGCTGCAATACATGATCGAAAATAACATCGAAACAGAGGACAAGGAAGTCACCGGAAACCCGGATGTGCTTTCGGCTTCCATGGTGCAGATTTCAGGCCTCAAGGACAGCGAAGTCCAGAGGAAGATCAACCGCGCCATCGAGGACCGCTTCTACGAAATGTACGAAAGCAGCAAGCTTCCGCCATTCCGTGGTGTGAATATTCAGATGCGCAAAATCGACAAGAACAGTCCGTCTTATACGCAAGGCAGCAGGATGTACTCCTATGTGGGATTTAATTGCAACAACATCATATCCGTGCTGATGTACAAGAATTACAATTTCGAGGACGGCGACTCTTATGTTTATCTGAACGATGTGGATGCGCTGAACTTTGACCTGAATACGGGCGAGATCATCGGTCTGCAGGACATTTTCGCAGACGGATTTGATTATGTTTCATACATCAATAAGATCATAGAAGACTACAATCTGAAGCTTGGTGATGCGGAATATCCGGACTATTATACTGAAGACAACTACACGATATTCAGTAATTTCGAGACAATCTGGCCGGAGTGCAAATTCACATTGGACAATTACAGCGGAAATCTCCAGCTGATATTTGACTACAACACGGATTTTGTGGCAAGCTCCAACTATTATGAGCTTTTCACCATCGATCCGGGCGAAAACAACGCTATCGGAAAGCGTTTTATGGGAGAAAATTCACTCTTTACGGATGAGACTGTTTCCAAAGTCCTGCTTTACGATCAGCAAAGCAGCCTGGTCTCAGACTATTATTACGAGGAAAAAGAAGGGGATTTGTCGCATTTGGATATGTTCGACGAAACATATTTATCGACCAATGAGTCCATCGGTAAGGATGTGCCTGAGGAAATCGTGAAAAAGGCTGAAAAAATCCTGAAAGACAATCATTCCATGGATAAAGAAATCGAAGATTATTACAGAACTGTCGTGACAAACAACGGCACATTCTGGCCGTCCAGCACATCGCTGGATGCATGGAAGTCCGCCAACAACTATTTCTATGGCAATTATGGTGTAGTTAATATTTCACAGGGCTTCAGCGTAACGGGCGGATACAAGGATGACTCGCCGTCTCAGTACAGCACAAAGAGCATAGTATACGACAGAAATACGGGAAAAGAGCTGCAATTGAAGGATTTCTTCAATACGGGTGAATATAAGAAACTGATTGTGGACGCGATGCTGACAAGCTTTAATGCGTATGCGGAGGATTGCAGAAAGTATGAAAATTACCAGCCGACTTATGCTGTCGAGGCATATGAGGAAGGGCTGCGCGAGCTGGCAGAGCTGCTCTACGAAGAAATCGATTCGATTTCGCCGAGCAGAGACAGCTTCAGCGTGAACTACAAGAACAAGAAAGCTGCAGTAGAAAAGTTTATGGGCGATGCAGCATATGAAGATCAGGGCGACCGCCTGCAGCTGTTCATCGATTCGTTCGGAAACTCGCTGAGCTACAAATACATCGGCTGCAGCAATCTGAAAATGTTTGAGAACTAGCGCCTGCGCTTCTTTTCGGAAAGCTCCTTTTTGGAAGCTGCTCCGGCGCGTGTGACGGAATCAACTCCATATTTTGCACGAATTTGAGTGAGAGCCTCTTCCAGGGCCTCACTCTTTTTCTTATTGACGCCTGCGATGGCAGAGGAGGAACCTTCTGCGGAATTTACATCTTCTGAGAGGACCAGATCTCCACGGTCGGTGGTCTGAAGGAAGGAAATCTGCTCTGCCGCATCGTCTTCAAATCCCGAAAGGGAAATGCCCATGAGCCTGAGCGGTTCGCCTTTCCAGCCTTCGCGGAAGAGCATTTTGGCACATGAAAAGACTTCGTCCACGGTGCTGATGCCGGAAGAAAGCTTGGCCTGATGAGAGTACGAAACAAATTCATTGGTTTTGAAGATAAGAGTCACCACACCTGCCTTGTGACCTGCACTTCTCAGGCGGCCGACCGTCTTTTCCGAGAGCCAGAGCAGGACGCGGAAAGCCTCTTTTTCGTCTCCCACATCATAGGCAGTGGTGATGGAGTTTCCGATGCTTTTTTCTTTCACATCGTCGTTGATGCGGACAGGGGAAGGGTCGATGCCGTTGGCATATTCCCAGATGGTGCCGCCGTAGGATTTGAGCATGGAAACCAGCGCATTCCGGTCAAAATGCGCCAGATCGCCTATGGTGTTGATATTGATGCTGCGGAATTTTTTCGCGGACGACCTGCCCACCATGAAAAGTTCTTCGATGGGAAGGGGCCACATTTTCTTTTCAATTTCTTCAGGGAAAAGTGTGTGCACGCGGTCCGGCTTTTCAAAGTCGGAGGCCATCTTGGCGAGGAGCTTGTTTGTGGAAACGCCTACATTGACTGTAAAGCCGAGCT
>CAMPBN010000110.1 GCA_946638265.1 uncultured Bacillota bacterium | reverse complement strand
GAGCATATACGGAGCGGTACGCGAGCAGTTTGACGAGCTGGAAAAATACGGCATTGAATATGATGTGTGCCCGGGCGTAAGCTCATTTTGCGGTGCAGCTTCGGCGCTTCGGGCGGAATATACGCTGCCTGACGTGAGCCAGACTGTGATTATCACTCGCGCGGAAGGAAAAACTCCGGTGCCTGAAAAGGAATCCATCAAAAGCCTGGCGGCGCACAGAGCCACCATGGTGGTGTTCCTCAGCACATCCCTCACGGAAAAATTGCAGGCGGACCTTTTGGCAGGAGGATATCCTCCTGAGACTCCGGTGGCTGTAGTCAGCAAGGCTACCTGGCCTGACCAGCAGATTTTCCGCTGCAATGTGGAAAGTTTGGACAAAACCGTAAAAGAAAACGGTTTGACCAAGACTTCCCTCATCATCGTGGGCGACTGCATGGGAGATAAGTACATGAGGTCGCTGCTCTACCATCCGGGATTTTCCACTGAATTCAGAGAGGCGAGTGAGTAATGAAGGTTTGTATTTTTGCTTATTCGAATAAGGCGTGTGAGACGGCAGAGCGGGTTGCGGCCGTGCTTGAGCCTATTGATGAAAAGAAATGCTATACGACGGAAAAGTATCTGCGCAGCGGATTTTCATTAATCGGAGAGGGATGCGGCTCACCAAGGGAATTTTACGGGAAATGCTTTGAAGAATGCAGCGCGTTTATATCTGTCGGTTCATGCGGGATTGCGGTAAGGCATATTGCACCTTTTGTAAAGGACAAGACAAAGGACCCTGCGGTAATCGTAATAGACGAACTGGGGAAATACGTCATCCCGATTCTTTCGGGACATATAGGCGGCGCAAACCGTCTGGCAATCGAGCTTGCGCAAAAGCTTGGGGCGGAAGCCGTGATCACAACAGCGACCGATATAAACGGAAGGTTTTCCGTGGACACGTGGGCTGCCGAAAACGGATATGCGATCGACAGCATGAAGACGGCAAAGGCGGTTTCTGCGGAGATTCTCGAAAGAGACGTAGAAATATTTATAGAGGAAATGTTGATGCCGAAATCAGTTTTGTTGATACCTGGTAAAGAAAAAAATATTGAGCTGCCCGGCGGATTGGTTTTAGCGGATCGTAGTGATGCGAACAGGCAAAAAGCGGCAATCGGAATATATGTAGGCTGCAAAACAATCAATCCGTTTGATAAGACCTTGCATCTGATACCAAAAGTTTTGAGCGTGGGGCTTGGCTGCAGGAAAGATATGCCAAAGGAAAAAATCGCGGATGCCGTTTCAAGGGTGTTTGCCGAAAACGATTTGGACATGCGGGCAATCGGTTCGATTGCTTCGATAGATATCAAAAAGGACGAAAAGGGAATCCTCGGTTTTTGCGAGGATATCGGTATAGAGCCGAAATTCTTTACGGCAGAGGAGCTTGAAGCTGTAACCGGAGAATTCTCACCTTCGGATTTTGTAAAGAGCGTGACGGGCGTGGATAACGTCTGCGAGCGGGCCGCAAAGATCGAAGCGGATAGGATAATCGTGAAGAAAACTGCTTTTGACGGTGTAACGGTAGCAGTAGGATTGAAAGAAATCGAGGTGGCATTTTGAGTAAACTTTTCGTGGTGGGTCTTGGACCCGGAAATTCAGAAAATATTACGATCGGGGCGGACGATGCACTGAAAAACTCGGATATTATCGTTGGTTACAGCGTTTATGTGGATCTGGTAAAGGACAGATATCCCGGAAACGAGTTTCTGTCGACACCCATGACCAAAGAGACGGACCGCTGCCAAATGGCGCTGGACAAAGCCTTGGAAGGGAAAAATGTTTCCATGATATGCTCCGGCGACAGCGGGATTTACGGGATGGCGGCTTTGGTATATGAGCTGCGCGGTGAGAAAAAAGAGCCTGAGATAAAAGTATTGGCGGGGCTGACAGCGGCGGCATCCGGCGGAGCCGTGCTGGGAGCACCTCTTACGCATGATTTTGCGGTAATCAGCCTCAGCGACAGACTGACTCCGTGGGAAAAAATTGAAGCAAGGCTCGAAGCTGCAGCAAAAGCAGACTTTGCCATTGCGATTTACAATCCTGCCAGCCACGGAAGACCGGATCATATAAAAAAGGCTTGCGACATACTCCTTCGCCACCTTCCGAAAGACCGCATTTGCGGCGTGGTAAGGAACATCGGGCGCGACGGGGAAAGCAGCAGAATCCTCAGCCTGGAAGAGCTGAGAGATGCAGAGATAGATATGTTTTGCACGGTATTTATAGGAAATGAAATGACCAAGGTGATTGGCGGTAAGATGGTAACACCGAGAGGATATAAAAATGTGTAGATTTTGCGTATTTGCAGGTACGGCGGACGGCAGAAAAATAGGCGAACTTTTGGCAGATGCGGGTGCAAAGGTAACTATATGCGTTGCGACGGAGTATGCGTTTGAGCTCATCGAAGAAAAGAAAAATCTGACTGTTCATACGGGCAGGCTGAACGAAGCGGAAATGGAGGATTTCCTCGAAAGCGGGGAGTTTGACATTGTTATTGATGCGACGCACCCTTATGCGAAGGAAGTGACTGAAAATATCATAAAAGCGGCAGGCAGCGCGGATGTTGAGTACAGAAGGCTCGTCAGGCCCGGAGCGGAGTTTGGAGATGATGCTAAGGTCTTTGAGAATGCAGAGGAAGCTGCCGAATTTTTGGACGGGACCGAAGGCAATATTTTGCTTACAACGGGCAGCAAAGAGCTTCATAAATTTTCAAAGATCAATGGGTTTTCGGAGAGAGTTTTTGCAAGGGTGCTGCCGTCGGAAGAGTCATTAAAGCTCTGCGAGGAAGCAGGTCTTCAGCCATCACATGTCCTGGCTGCGCAGGGGCCGTTCTCTGTTTTGTTTAATATCGAGCATATTTCGATGACAGGTGCAAAGTGGCTTGTTACAAAGGATGGCGGGAACAGAGGCGGTTTTGGCGAGAAAGTTACGGCTGCAATTAATAGCGGTGTTAAGTTAATAATAATCGGAAGACCTCCGCAGGTGCAAGGGACTGAGTTTAACGGGCTTTTGAATGAGCTGTGTGACAGGTTCGGCCTGAAACAAAAAAGGAAAGTGACTGTTATCGGCATAGGGCCGGGCAGGAAAAAGAACATGACTGTCGAGGCTCTTAATGCGATTGACAGCGCAGACTGTTTAATAGGCGCAAAGAGGATTTTGGAATCGTGCCGGGATGCGGGGAAAGCCGAATTTTACGAGATTTCGCCGGAAAAGATTTTGAAGGCTTTGGAAGATAATCCTGAATATGCAAATATCTGCGTTTTGATGTCCGGCGATTCGGGCTTTTACAGTGGAACGAAAAAGCTGCTTCCGCTGCTTTCGGAATATAGCGTGAAAGTGCTGCCGGGGATCAGCTCACCTGTTTATCTTTGCTCGCAGCTGGGAATCTCATATGAAAATATCAAATATGTCAGCCTCCATGGAAGGGACGCAAACCTGGCGGATGCGGTGCGGAAAAATGCGCTTGTGTTCGCACTGGTGGGCGGAGATGACGGGATTGGCGGGCTTTGTGAGAGATTGGTAAATGCCGGGCTTTCGGATGTTACAGTGCACGTGGGCGAGCGGCTCAGCTATCCGGATGAAAAAATAATTTCCGGACGTCCCGATGAGCTTTTGGGGCAGAAATTTGAGAGTCTCAGCTGCGCTTTGATTGTGAATGAAAATCCGCAGCTTCAGGTGACTCACGGACTGCCGGATGAGGCATTTTTGCGAAATATGGACGAAGGAAAGCCGGTACCAATGACCAAGATGGAGGTCAGGAGCGTCTCTCTTTCAAAACTTCAGCTTTCGCGAGACAGCATCTGTTATGATGTGGGCGCGGGTACCGGGTCTGTTGCCATTGAAATGGCAAGGACAGCGGCGGATGGTAAAGTCTTTGCTATTGAAAAAAGGCCTGAAGCGCTTGAACTTTTGGAAAAGAATATGAAGTCTTTCGGCCTTGAAAATATGGAAATCGTGGCGGGCAGTGCGCCTGAGGCTCTTGCGGATCTGCCTGCGCCAAGCCATGTGTTTATCGGAGGAACATCAGGGAATGCGCGTGATATCATAGCCTGCGTCCTTGGGAAAAATCCGAATGCCCGTATCGTGGCAACGGCTGTAACGCTGGAGTCTGTGGGCGAGATGAGCAGACTGATGGGCGAATTTGATTTTTCGGAAACCGAAGCAGTGTCGCTTTCGGTGGCAAAAGGTAAAAACGCTGGGGCCTACCATCTTATGACGGGGCAGAATCCTGTGTATATTTTTACGATGCAGAAAAAGGGGAAATAAATTTTGGATTTGGATAAGATAATGCTATTTTCAAGCGCTGCCATGGTGCTGGGGTTTGCGGCGGATCTGATTTTCGGAGATCCTGCAGGGATTCCGCATCCGGTGGTGGGCATCGGAAAATTGATAGATTTTGCGGAGAAAGTATTCAGAAGGATTTTTCCGTGCACTGTCTTGGGTGAGAATCTGGCCGGAGCATGTATATGGATATTTACGGCAGGATTGACTA
>CAMPBN010000109.1 GCA_946638265.1 uncultured Bacillota bacterium | reverse complement strand
GAAAAATCCGCAGATAATATTGATGGGGCCAGTCTTACCATTTTTCTCCTCCAAATTTTGTTTTTCGTTCCTGCGCCCCGATGCATCCCAATGCGCCCCGATGCGTCCCGATGCGCCTAGTAGCGGTTTTTCTCTTTTTCGATTATCTCCTGAATCTGTCCCACATAGGAACGATATCTGGAAATATGTATCTCGCCGTTTTTCACCGCTTCACGTACGATACAGCCGGGCTCTTTGAGATGCCTGCAATTGTCATATCTGCATCTGCCTGAAAGCTTTGCGATTTCAGGATAGAAATGCGGGAGATCCTGCTCATCCGCTTCCAGCACTTCAAACGAAGTAAAGCCGGGCGTATCAAAGATCATACCGCCGTATTCCATTTCAAAGATTTCCGTATGACGCGTCGTCTGCTTGCCACGCCCTGTACGTTCGCTGATCTTGCCTGTCTCGGCTCCCACGTTTTCCAGCTTGTTGACCAGAGTGGATTTGCCCACTCCCGACGGCCCTGCCAGAGCGCAGCGCCTGCCGGCAAGCGCCTCTTTGAGCTCTTTTATGCCCTCTCCCTGCTTGGTGCAGAGAAAATGCAAAGGATAAAGCGGCTCATAGATTTCCCTGAATTTCGCCAATATTTCATCCGAAGCCAGGTCGATCTTGTTCACGCAAATGATGGCTTCCGTGCCTGCTTCTTCCGCCATGACCAAAAATCTGTCGATGATCTGAAATGACGGGTCCGGCTTTGCTGCCGCAGTCACGATGATCAGCGTGTCCACATTGCAAATCGGGGGTCTGATAAAAATATTCTTTCTCGGATAAATCTTCTCCAGCACTGCCTCATCTTCTGCATCAGGCAGGGGCTCAATCTCCACCTCGTCGCCGATAGTGGGCGTGATCCCCTCTTTTTTGAATATCCCGCGGGCCTTGCATTCGTAAACTTTCCCGTCTTCCGTCTTCACATAATAGAAGCCGGCGATGCCTTTTACCAATAATCCTTTCAATTATTCACCATTTTTCCTATTTTACGGTGCCTGTATTAAAATCTACACTGTATTGAGCTACTACATTGTTATCGAAAATAACGGTTACGGAGCCTGTTCCCGTACCCTCCAGCGTCACTCTCTCGCCGCCGTCAGCCTTGATCCTCTGTGCGCGTGTCACCTGATTGTGAGTGCCTGACTCATCTGAAATCGTGACTGTAAGCCAGAATACATCGTTGGCTGCCTGTGAATAGTCCACATAGATGCTAGGCGTGGAGCTGCCCGTGCCCTGTGAAGGCTCGTTATTTCCGCTGCTTACCTTGATATCGATGGCAGTGCCTGTCTTTACGGTGGCCTTGGCCTCTACGGACTGCCAGATGACCACTCCTTCGGCAAATGTGCTGCTCTTTTCGTAAGTGATATTGCCTACCTTGAGCCCTGCTTCTTCCAGCATCGCGATAGCTGCATCCTTGGTGCTCGAATAAAGCAGCGGTACGAAAGTCTCATCCTCGCCTTTGCCTGAGCTTACTACGAATGAAACTCTGGAGCCCGGTTTGGATTCCTCGCCTGCAGCCGGAGTCTGGCTGACAACTATGCCTTCCGGCAGAGCATTGGCTTCCACAGTTACCGTGCCCACCTTGTAGCCGTATTTTTTGAGTGCATATTCCGCATCAGCCTGGGATTTACCTACCAGATTCGGCACAGTGCCTTCCTTGGCGCCCTTGCTGACAGTGACTGTAATAGTCTTGCCTTCACGGATGTCCGCATCCACATCAGGCGATTGTGAACAGATCAGCCCCGCTTCATAGTCAGAGCTGTATACCTGGTTGCCTTCTTTGATTTCCAGTTTGTACTCCTGTGCCATTTCCTGAGCAGTCTCGACAGTCATGCCGCGGAAGTCAGGCGCTTTAATTTCCTTGTGTCTGTCGCCGCCAAAGAAAGATGAGAGCAGATAGCTGATCGGCAGTGCCAGTATCAACGCCAGCACGATGGCGCCCAGCTTCAGTTTGTCTATCTTCTTCTTAGGCTTCTTTTCCTTTTTCTTGCCTTTTTTGTCCAAAGCCTTGCCTTCATCTCCTTCAATCTCAGGTGCAGCCTGCATTTCGCCGGTTTCGTCCAAAACTTCTTCCGCTGCGTCGGCTTCAATTTCTGCAGGGACTTCCTCCGCATGGCGCGCAGCTCTGCCCGGGCTCATCATGGTCGCAAATTCAGCTTCCGTCAGGGCATCGTACATCTCGTCCGCAGAAGCGTAGCGGTCTATCTGAAGCTTGGAAGTGGCCTTCATCACCACTTCTTCGATCTTAGGCGGAATATCCGGATTTATCGCGGAAGGATAAGGCATATCCTCGCTCAAATGTTTCTTTGCCACATCCACCGGATTTTCTCCGTCAAAAGGCACCTGACCCGTAAGCATTTCGTAAAGAACGATACCCAGGGAATAGATGTCTGATTTTTCATCCACATAGCCGCCTCTTGCCTGCTCAGGCGAGAAATAGTGGACCGAGCCCATGATGGTGGTGGCATCGGTGTCCGCCGTGCGCAGAAGACGCGCTGCGGTATTTTCCCCGTCCTTCGCAGAATCCAGCGCAGATGCGATACCAAAGTCGGTGATCTTGGCCGTGCCGTCTTTGGTCAGCAGCACATTGTGCGGCTTTACATCGCGGTGGATGATGTGATTTTTGTGTGCAAATGCCAGCGCCGAAGAAATCTGTTTTGCGATTTCCACAGCCTTTCTCCATTCCATTGCGCCCTGCTCGTTGATCAGGTCGCTCAGGATATATCCTTCGATCAGCTCCATTACGATGTAGTGGATGTTTCCTTCTCTTCCTACATCATAGATGCTGACGATATTCGGATGGGACATGCTGGCTGCCGCCTGGCTTTCCCTTCTGAAATTCTCGATAAACTTGGCATTCTGAGCAAATTCAGGCTTCAAAATCTTGATGGCCACATGCCTGAAAAGCACTCTGTCTTTGGCTTTGTATACGACAGCCATGCCGCCGTCGCCTATTTTTTCCTGCAGTTCATATCTTCCTGCAAGTAATCTGGTACTCATATCCTAATTTCCTCCTAAACCCGTATTGCCACTGCCGTGATATTGTCCCGGCCTCCGCGTCTGTTGGCCAGATCCACCAGTTTGGCACAGGCTTCCTGCATTGTATATTTCTCATCGCTTAAGATCTTGCCGATGGAAGCATCGTCCACTTCGCCGTAAAGGCCGTCAGTGCACAGCAAAATCCTGTCATCGGGCTTTATTTCTATTCTGAAAAAGTCGGGCTCGATACCCGGCTCGCCGCCGATGGCACGCGTGATCTTATTCTTTTCCTTGTGATTTTTGGCTTCTTCTTCGGTAATGATGCCTTCTTTCAGCAGGGAGTTTACATAGGTGTGATCCTCCGTGATCTGCGTCATCTCGCCGCCGCGGCATACATAGCCTCTGCTGTCACCCACGTTCACAATATAGGCAATGTCACCGGTTATATATGCCATTACCAGCGTAGTGGCCATGCCGGAATTTTCCATATGCTTGTGGGCGCTTTCATAAATCTCGGTGTTGACCGCTCTCAGGCATCGAAGGAAATATTTGATAACTTCTTCTTCGCCCGAATGGTGGTGCAGCGGATTTTTATCCACAAAATCCGCGATTCTGCTGACTGTCGTGCGGGATGCGATCTCGCCGGAGCTGGCACCGCCCACGCCGTCTGCCACAATATAAACATCTTCTGCCGGAATAAGGAAAAATGCGTCTTCGTTGTTGCGCCGCCTTATTCCTTTGTCACTTTTGAAACCTAACTGTGTCATTTTAACCCTATACCTTTTCCTTTTTACTTTTTTAATACACACTGATTTTTTATCATACGACAGATGAAAAAGCCATCTGTATGATTGACATTCGGAAGCAGCTGGATCATTTCATCCCTCTTGAATTCGGAATGCTCCGACAGGAAGCGGTTGACCACATCCTGATTTTCTCTTGCTGCAATGGTGCAGGTGCTGTAGACCAGCACGCCGCCCGGCTTCACATAAGAAGAAGCCGCAGTAAGGATTTCCAGCTGTTTTTCCGGCAGGCTTTCCAGCTCACCGGTCATTTTTTTGTATTTTATCTCAGGCTTTCTGCGGATCACGCCAAGTCCCGAGCAAGGCACGTCAGCCAATACTCTGTCCGCTTTTTCGAAAAATGCGGGATCTTTTTTGGATGCATCCTGCGCTTTGGTCTTTACTATATCAATGCCCAGGCGCTTGGCTTCCGTGGTAATGAGCCCCAGTTTTCGCGGATATATATCCGAAGCGTAGATAACGCCATTGTTTTGCATGCGTTCAGCCATGGCAAAAGTCTTGCCACCCGGCGCCGCACATACATCCATAACGGTTTCGCCCGGCTTTGGATCGAGCACAGCTACGGCCATCATGGAAGATTCATCCTGCACCGAAAAATATCCTTTTTTGTAAAGTGCGCTGTCCAAAATATTGCCGGCCGATTTTACGGAAACAGCATTTTCACAAAGCTTGCCCGGCTCCGCATCGGCTCCACGCTCCACCAGTTTTTCAAGTA
>CAMPBN010000108.1 GCA_946638265.1 uncultured Bacillota bacterium | reverse complement strand
CCACAAGTGACAATGAAAAAGCTTTTGGCAGCATGGCAGTCGAATTTGAAACAGTGGACGATGCGGACTGGAAAGACAAGTGGAAGGAATATTTCAAGCCGGCCCACATCACTGAAAAAATCGTAGTGAAACCAACATGGGAAGAATATGACAAAAAAGACGGTGAATTAATCATTGAAATCGACCCGGGCGTGGCTTTCGGCACAGGTACTCATCCCACCACGACAGGCTGTATGGTGCTGATGGAAAAATATCTTAAAAAAGGTATGTCTGTCATGGATGTAGGCTGCGGCAGCGGTATTCTTGCCATCGGCGCGGGGCTTCTTGGCGCAGGCGATGTACTGGGGATTGAGATTGACCCGGACGCCGTAGCGGTGGGAAGAGAAAATATCGCGCTCAACCACGTGGAAAATATAGCACGTGTGGAGCTTGGCGATTTGACCAAGGGCGTGGACTACAAGGCAGACATCATAGTGGCCAATCTGATGGCAGACCTGGTAAAGATGCTCACAGGCGATGTGGCCAAGCATCTGAAAAATGGCGGCATCTACATATCTTCCGGAATACTTTTGGAGCTGGAGGATGAGCTTTGCGCATTCCTAAAGGATTCAGGCTTTGAAATTCTGGAAGTTTACGAAAATGAAAGGGACGGTGGCTGGTGCGCCATTGCCGCTGCCCTGAAGGAGAATTGATGGCAAAAATATTTGTGGATCCTTCCGCAGTGGGAGAAGAATATATAAGAATTGACGAAAAAGATGTAGTGCATCATCTTGCCAGAGTCCTGAGGATTAAAAAAGGCGAAAAGCTTGAGATTTCTGACGGGCTTAAGTGGGAATACAAAACAGATGTGGAAGAGATATCTGAAAGAGAGATTCTTTGTAAAATTACGGATAAGCAGGCGCATGCCAGCGAACCAGAAGTGAGAGTCACGCTTTTTCAGGGCTTTCCCAAAGCTTCCAAGATGGAGCTTATCATCCAGAAATGCGTGGAGCTTGGAATAGACACGGTGGTGCCTGTTTATATGGACAGGTCCGTTGTGGTGGATAAGGGCAAAGATTCCAAGAAAGCCGAAAGATGGCAAAAGATAGCAGACGAAGCCAGCAGTCAGTGCAGGCGCGGCAGGCTGACAAATGTGAAACTTCCTTTGAAATTCGCGGACGTTTTGCCTTTGGCAGATGAATTTGACCTTTTCCTTTTTCCATACGAAAATGAAGATGGCTATAGCATCAAGGATGCGCTTACGGAATTTAAGAAAAAGGGAATAAAAGATGCTAAAATAGCAATGATCATCGGTCCGGAAGGCGGGTTTTCCGACAAGGAGGCAGACAAACTCCGCGAAATCGGAGTAAGGCCCGTGAGTCTCGGGAAGACCATACTCCGCACAGAGACTGCCGGTATGGCGGCCCTTGCAATGATAATGTATGAGATGGAGCTTTAGATAAAAGTATGGGAAACAGAAAAGTGAGCTTTTATACTCTCGGATGCCGTGTCAATCAATACGAAACCGAGATGATGAAAGAAAGATTTGAGAGCCTGGGCTGGGAGATCGCAGGGGAAGGTGAATGGGCAGATGCCTACATCATCAACACCTGTACCGTCACCAATATGGCGGACCGCAAATCCAGGCAATTTATAAGACGCTGCAGAAGGCAAAATGAAAATGCAGTGATATGCGTTACGGGATGCTATGCGCAGGTAAGCGAAGAGGAAGTTGCGAATATAGAAGGCGTGGATATGGTGATAGGCACTTCTGATAAAGGTGGGATACCGTACCTTGTGGATGATGTTGTAATGCGCAAATACAGCAACAACGCTGCCGGCCCGCTGGTCTATGTGCGAAAGCATTACAAAGACGAAGAATATGCGGAAACAGGCATTGTGACTTCGATGGAAGGAAAGACCAGAGCCTTCGTCAAAGTACAGGAAGGCTGCAACAGGTTCTGCGCCTATTGCGAGATCCCTTTTGCAAGAGGGGATGTGCGTTCGCGCAGGCCGGAGGCGATACTGGAAGAGGCAAAGCAGCTTGTGGCATCGGGATTCAAGGAAATAGTGCTCACAGGTATAAATACCGCACTTTACGGTACCGAAAGCTCTTTCAAGCCGGAGTTTTCGGGCGGCATGGAAAAGTACAGGAGACTTTGGGAAGAGTCGTGCGATGAAGAGGGCAGGCTGACCTACGGCACAGGGCTGGGACTGATACTTTCCATGATAAATGATATTCCGGGAGATTTCAGGATCAGGATCAGTTCGCTGGAGCCGACGGTGGTCAGCGCAGGGGACCTTGAGAGCATCCTGGGGTATGAAAAACTTTGCCACCATCTGCATCTTTCCGTTCAAAGCGGCAGCGACAAAGTGCTTCACGATATGAACAGAAAATATGACAGGGAAGAATATCTGAAGATAGTGCGCGCACTTTATGATTTTGATCCGCACTTCGGCATCAGCACCGATATAATAGCGGGCTTTCCGGGAGAGTCGGAAGAAGACTTCGAATGCAGTCTGGATATTATCGAAAAAACGGAATTTTGCAAGGTGCATGCTTTTGATTACAGCAAAAGAAACGGCACCAAAGCAGCAGCCATGGAAAATCAGATAGCACCTGAGGTAAAGAAGGAAAGGGTGAAGAGGCTGATTGAAGAGGGTGAAGAGGCCAAGCTCGCTTTCCTCAAAAAATCCGCAGGAGATGTCAGAAGGGTTCTGATTGAGGAAAGAGACGAAAAGAGCGGCCTGCTTACGGGCTATACGGATAACTACATTCGCGTGTATCTGGAGGGCGACGACAGCATGCTGAACACTTTCGCTGACGTAAGGCTTGGCGACGTTTTCGAAGATGGAGTAATCGCTGCTTTTGCGCAAAAAATAAATCGAGAAGAACTTGCGGGCTATTCGGGATTTTAGTATAATTTTGCTGTTAATTAGATAAGAATACGACAGGAGGTATATTATGCAGGATTGTATATTTTGCAAGCTGGCAAGCGGCGAAATCCCAACAAACAAAGTGTATGAGGATGACACCATTTTTTGCTTTCACGATGCAGAGCCTCAGGCTCCGGTGCATGTTCTGATTATTCCCAAAAAGCATGTGGCATCTCTTGACGATGTGACTGCGGAAGATGAAAAAATGCTTGGCCACATCATGCTCAAAGTCCAGGATATCGCAAAGGAACTGGGCCTTGATAACGGTTATAGATTGGTGAACAATTGCGGCGAAGACGGATTCCAGACGGTAAAGCATCTGCATTTCCACCTTCTTGGCAAGCGCAAGATGACATGGCCACCGGGCTAAGGTTATTAAGGTTGTAAAGATGAGTTTGAAAAACAGTAAGGCAAATTTTTTCGCAGCAATTCCCAAAGATCTTCGCAGATCATATAGAGAAATCCAAAGGTACAATCTTTTGATGCTGAACAATTTTTCGGCACTGACTGTACCTGTTGTTTTGATGTCTGCAATTGTCAGGACGATACTGGGAATCACGGATTTTGGAAGTGCTGTACCGATCATTACTTTTATGCTGGTGTCGGGAGTGATGTATATTATCACCAAAAAGCTTCTGAACAGCCGTAAATACAGCAGCATCGCGGTGCATTTGCTGATTACTGTTTTTGGATTTTTCATCTATGCCGAAACCATATATTTGGATGTGTTCGTATATACTCAAAGCCATGGTCTGTTTTTTGTGGCATTCCTGATAGCTCACCAGGCACTTTATATCATGCCGCTTTCGTGGAACCTGATCATGGCTGTCGTGCCGTCGCTGGCGTTCATAATATCTTCCGTAGGCGAAAAGACTGCGGAATATTATATGCAGGACATCAGCAATGTGCTCATAGGCCTTGCTGCAGCATTGATCGTAAATTATATTACGGGCAAGGAAAGGGTGCAGCTGATACTGGCCAAAGAACGACTGGCCCGGGACTATGATGAGCTTTCGATCGTAAATTCCGTGGATGCGCTGACAGGCATTTTCAACAAATCCGTGTCGGAAGAGAAACTGGAAGAGTATTGCAGGATTTGTGCCAACGGCAGGGCCAGCATATTTGCGGCCATTGTGGACGTGGACTTTTTCAAGCTTTACAACGATACCTACGGCCATCCCGAAGGCGACAAGATGCTCAAAGAATTGGGCACCATGCTGCGGGAACTGGCGGAGGAATATGAGATTATTGCAGGAAGAGTGGGCGGCGAAGAATTTCTGCTGACAGGATATGCCGGCAGCCGTCTTCAGGCCACACGTATCTGTGACAAGCTTCGCTACGAAGTGCAGCGGCGCAAAATAGAAAATAAGGCTTCATCGGTGGCGCCTTTTGTGACTATCAGTGTGGGAGTGGCTTTTGCAGAGTTTGGCAGCGACATAGACGCAAGCGTACTCTACAAAAAAGCGGACGATGCCCTCTATGAAGCCAAAAGAGCAGGCAGAAACTGCGTAAAGACCAGTTTGGACTAGTAGTTTGTCATAAATGAAAAACTTTGAAATTCCTTGCAAAACAGCTGCAATTTTGCTACTATTGTAATAGAAAGTCTTTGTATTCTGATAATTTCGGGAGGGACTTGACATTGTTGAAGGTGAAGGACACAATTAAAAGCAAGCAAGCAAGCAAGCAAGCAAGCAAGCAAGCAAGCAAGCAAGCAAGCAA
>CAMPBN010000107.1 GCA_946638265.1 uncultured Bacillota bacterium | reverse complement strand
GGCAGTTTCCAAGACACCGATATTTTTCGAGCCGCTGCCTACTTTCCCACCGGAGCTTTTTGCGAGAGTGGCGCCAAAGGACACCATGAAGGCGAAGCAGTTCCAAAAGGGTGTGGAGCAGTTGGCGCAGGAAGGCGCGGTGCAGGTATACCACAACGAATTTAACGAAGTGGTGATCGGCGCAGTAGGACAGCTCCAGTTCGAAGTATTCGAATACAGACTGAAAAATGAGTACAATGCGGAAATCCGCATGACACCGATCGACTTCAGACAGGCAAGATGGATACTTCCGGAACAGACGGAAAAGGTCAAAGATGTGATCGATTCGCGCTGCATGCTGGTCTTCGACCACAAAGAACGTCCGGTGCTGCTTTTTGCCAACGAATTCACCATGAATTATTTTGCCGAAAGGCATGCCGAAATCGAGCTGATAGAGGCTATGGACGTAGTGGCGAGAGGCTTTTAATCCTTGAAAAGGCAGCATATTTATGTTAACATTAAATTTGGCTCAATTTAAGAGATTTGGAGGAAATTATAATAATGCTCTTCGGATTTACAAAAGATATGGGTATTGACCTTGGTACCGCCAATACTCTGGTATATGTGCAGGACAAAGGCATCGTGCTGAACGAGCCTTCCGTTATTGCATGTGAAAATTATTCAAAAAAGATCATCGCAGTAGGATTCCCGGCCAAGGAAATGCTGGGCAAGGCTCCTGATACCATCAGCGTGGTAAGACCGCTGCAGGACGGAGTTATCTCCGATTTTGACATGACTATGGAGATGCTGAGAGCTTTCATCAACAAGGCCCTTATCAAATCCAAGACAAAGGCCAACAAATTCCGTGTGGTAGTGGGCGTGCCTACAGGCATTACGGAAGTGGAGAAGCGTGCCGTGGAGGAAGTGGCACGTGCCATGGGTGCCAAGGAAGTTTATATTCTGGAAGAACCAATGGCAGCAGCCATCGGCTCCGGACTTAAGGTAGACGACCCTATGGGATGCATGGTGGTGGATATCGGCGGAGGTACCACTGATATTGCCATTATCGCATTGGGAGGTATCGTGGCGAGCACTTCCATCAGACACGCAGGCGACAAATTCAACGACGCTATCGTAGCATATATGAGAAAGACCTACAGCCTTCTGATCGGTGAACGCACGGCAGAAGACCTGAAGCTCAATATCGGATGCGCTATGGTGGAACATGGCGAAGACGGAAGAGAAGTTCTGGATACCCGTGAAGCCAGAGGCAGGGATCTGGTGACAGGACTGCCGAAGGTAATCCAGGTGACCAGCAAAGATATGTATTTTGCACTCAAGGAGTCCGTGGATCTGGTGGTGGACGGAATCAAAGCCACCTTGGAAAAGGCACCTCCTGAAATCGCAGCGGACATCACCATCAACGGTCTGGTACTTTCCGGAGGCGGCGGCATGATCAAGAATCTTGACAAGCTGATCGAGGAACAGACAGGCATGAAGGTGGAAGTGGCGGAAAACGCATTTGAAGCAGTGGCTCTGGGAACAGGCATCAGCCTTAAGAATACAGAAGCGCTCAAGAGATATGCCGCTGCCAACATTCATCACAAATACAAGTAATAATTTCAAGGAGCGGGAAAAAGGATGTTAGATTGGATTAAAAGGCACCGTGTGCTGATGATTATATTTGCGGCGATTCTTATATTCGTCGTGATATTGTCCATATCCTATTCGCGCGGAAACCTGGGTTTTTTGAGCAGGGGCACGGAGACTGTCAATTCGGTGGTCGAAAAGCCTCTTTCCGGAGGCGTGGGCTGGCTGCGTGAGTCTGCAAGAGGTATTTTCCGCTTTAGAAGTGTAGTGAACGAAAATGAAGAACTGCAGGAGGAAATCAGCCGACTGAATCGCGAAAATATCAGGATCCAGCTTGAAAATCAGGAGCTGGAGGAGCTGAGAGAATTGTCGGCAGCACTGAACTATCAGACCTCACCGGAAAATTCAAACCATGTGACTGCAGATATTTCGGCAGTGGACGGTTCAGGATATTTCAATATTTTCACAATCGGAGCAGGCACTGAAGCCGGCATAGCTGAAAACGCCATAGTAGTGAACGGCAAAGGCCTGGTGGGCATGATTTCGGAGACGGGAAGCCGTTTTTCTAAGGTTATTTCCATTATCGATCAATCGTCTTCCGTATCATTCAGCGTTCTGGGCAAGCTTGAGATTATGGGTATTGTCGAGGGTGACGGAAACGGCATGCTGGGCGGCTATACCTTTGACAGCGATGCCGATGTTAAAGAAGGGGATACGTTGATCACTTCGGGCCTGGGGGTTTATCCTGCAGGCATCCCGATCGGTACCGTAAAAAATGTAGTATTCGACAAGGACACGCAGCTCAAGACCATTACGGTGGAGCCGGCAGTTTCCTTTAACAGCATGAAAAGGGTGATGGTGCTTATATGAATTATGTAAAAGCCGTGGCCATTTTTCTGCTGGCCTTTTTTCTGCAGGGTTCGGTGGTGAATATTCTGGCTGTAAACGGAGCAACTCCGAATCTTTTGCTCTGCCTGGCAGTCTTGTTTTCGTTTTTGTACGACGAGGAAAATTACGGATTGATACTGGGCCCGGTGTTCGGTATTTTGTATGATATTTGCTATATGCCTTATGTGGGAGTATCATCCATAGGATTTTTCTTTCTGGCCTTTGCCGTGGTGATGGCCAGAGAACTTTTAAATCGTGAAAATATAGGCGTAATCCTGGTAATCGCAGCGATTGCTACTTTTGTCTTTAATATTTACATCTGGTGTGTATATTCCATTCTCGGAAGCAACATCACCATTCTTTATGTATTGAAAAAGCAGCCGCTTCTGATTATGTGGAACGTTATAATCACAGGCATTTTGTATGCCGTTGTCATCAAAAAGGTATTAAGACGCAGAAGGGACCTGTTCTATAGATGAAGCAGTTATTTCATTCCAGATATTATCAAATGGTAGCGATAATGATTGCCCTGATGGCCATTTTGGCAATCAGGCTTTTTGTGCTTACCGTGGTGGAATTTGACGAATGGAACAACTATGCCACTCAGATAGCGGAGCAGCATATATACACTTCGGCTCCGAGAGGGGAAATTCTGGACAGATACGGCAGGGTGCTGGCGGGCAACAAGCAGACATTTACCGTTACATTCGACCCTTCCAACCTGAAAAATGACGAGATAAATAAGATCGCGCTGGAGGTTATCAATATCCTGGAGGCGCGAGGGGATGGGTATTATGACAGCTTTCCGATCATCGCAAAGAACGGAGGCTTCACATATACCTTCACCGAAAGAATAAACGAATGGCTGGCCAGCGAGGGTATTCCGCAAGGGTATACTGCCGAACAGGCGTTCAATCTGATACGCCAAAGGCTGGAAATTGATGAAGGTCTTTCAAAATACGATGCACAGTCCGTTATGCAGACGGTGCACAGCTATTTCCCGCCGATTTCGGTAAAGACCATGTCGTATACGTACGACCTGGATAAGAACAGCTTTTTACAGAAATTCCATCTGGATACGGCGCTTTCGGCCGCAGATGCTTTTCAGGCTCTTTGCGAAAAATATGAAATAGACCCTGCATATACAGTGGATGAGAAAAGAAAAATCCTGGTGGTTCGAAATGAAATCGCATCTCTGGGATATCACAAATATGTGCCTGCCACCATTGCTACCGATGTTTCCGAGCAGTCTATCATTATGCTGAAGGAAAAGGGTGACGACCTGAAGGGAGTGGATGTGGTGCAGGATACGGTAAGATATTATCCTTACGGCAGCACAGCTTCTCATATTATCGGATATCTGGGCAAAATCTCCGAGCGTGAAAAGCCATATTATGTGGATGAACTGGGTTATAATTCCAACGACCTGGTAGGGCAGGACGGCATCGAATCCGTATACGAGTCTGTCCTCAAGGGCACTGATGGTGTGAAGACCGTACAGGTAAATGCCTACGGCGAAAGCGTTAGGAATGTCAGCGAGACTGAGCCTCAAAAGGGAAATGACGTTACATTGACCATAGACCTGGATCTGCAGATGACTGCGGAGGATGCTCTGGCAAGAGAGCTTAGAGCTATCCAGACTGCAGGCACATTCGAAAGTGCATACGGCAATTACAAATACGGCACCGCATACAGAAATGCGAATGCGGGAGCCCTTGTGGCGATAGATGTAAAGACCGGAGATGTGCTGGCGATGGCCAGCTACCCGGGGTTCGACCCGAATCTCTTTTCAAAGGGTATCAGCAGCGAAGACTGGCTGAGCCTTCAGAGACAGAATGTCAGGGACTCTCTTTCTCCTGCGCCGCTTTACAATATCGCGGCAAGAACGGCAGTACAGCCGGGCTCCACTTTCAAACCGGTGACAGCCACTGCGGCTTTGGCGGCAGGACTCGATCCGAATAAAAAGCTTTATGACGGAGGATATGTTCAGGTAGGTAACCGTACATACGGATGTCTGATCTGGAACAGATCGCGTGGATCTCACGGATATATCAATCTGCCGCAGGCTTTGGAAGTTTCATGCAACTATTATTTTTATGATGTTTCCACAGGCAAGGACTACCATACGGGGAAGTCGCTCGGCTACAAGATGGACATCGATACCATTATGGAATATGCCCAGCAGTACGGCCTGGGCCTTCCTACAGGCATT
>CAMPBN010000106.1 GCA_946638265.1 uncultured Bacillota bacterium | reverse complement strand
GGCGGGTCTGCTGATACTAGGAATATTCTTTGTGGTGGTGGTAAATCTGGAAGTGGCCATGGAAACCGCCAAAATGGATTATGACACCGTTTCCATATATCTCGACGATGCTACGACCAAAAGCGAAGCAGATGCTATGCTGCTCCAGTTTCAGGGCATGAGCGAGGTCAAGGAAGCTACATACCTTTCCAAGGAAATGGCGCTCGAACAGTGGAAAACCCAGTACTGGGGCGACAGCGCATATCTTTTGGATACGCTGCCGGAAAATCCGCTTCCAAACTCCATCGAAGTCAAAGTCGGACGTCTTGAAGATGCCGATGCGGTGGTGGATGTCGCAAATACCATGAGCGGCATCGAAAGAGTCAGATATTACAAAGAAACAGTAGAAAAAATAGTAAAAATTACGGACCGCATGCAAGTCGGCATGTTGGTATTGATGGCAGCTTTGGTATTTATTTCCGTAGTAATGGTGGCCAACACCATCAAGCTCACGGTCGTGGCCAGAAAAAACGAAATTGAGATCATGAAATATGTGGGAGCCACCAACTGGTTTATCAGAGGGCCTTTTCTGGTGGAAGGAATATTCCTCGGGATCATTTCATCCGCCATTTCGGCAGGCATTGTAGCCTTTGCCTATTCCAGACTGGTGGATATGATGGGGCAGAGCGTCTTTATCATGCTCGGCTCGCCGATGGTGCCTGTTTCATTCCTCACTGCAAATCTGTTCTGGGTATTTGCGTCCCTGGGCGTTTCCATCGGAGCCTGTGGCAGCATTATATCCATGAGAAAATTCCTGGATACATAGAGGGCAGAATATGAAGAAACGGATTTTAGCAATCATTACGGCGACTGCACTGGTGTTTACGGCTTTTTCGTTTGTCTTTGCGGATGAAGCGTCCGACAAAGCGGCGGCAGATGCGGCCAAGGCACAGCTGGACGAGATCAACAATGCCAAGTCACAGCTCCAGAGCGAGCTGAAGCAGAATACTGCCGTAAAAAATTCACTTAACAGCGAAATCAAGAATCTTGAGGGCAAAATTGCCATGTCAAATCTTGAAATACAGGAGCTTTCCGTATCCATCAGCATGACACAGAGCAAGATCAACGAAGCTCTGGCGCAGCTGGATCAGCTCGAAGCGGATATTGCGGAGCAGAACAAGAATCTTAATCTGAGACTCCGCGCCATGTACGAAAACGGCAATGTGGGTTTCGTGGATGTGCTGCTCGGCTCGTCGAGCATCTCAGAGCTGATGACCAATACGGACCGTATCCAGAGGATTTACGATTCCGACAAAAAGATGCTGGAAACGCTGGAAACACAGCACCAGCTGATAGAGTCGCAGCGCAACTACCTCCAGGGTCTGGCCGACAATCTGGAGGCGGACAAGGCTCTCGAAAAAGAAAAGAAGGATGCGCTGGCTGCAGACAAAGCATCGGTTGCAGAAAAGAAAGCGGCGGTTCAAAACGATATCGACGCTCTCAACGAGCAGATTGACCGCATGAATGCAGAGGCCAACAAGCTCACTGCAGAAATCCTGAAACTCCAGGGCAATGGCGAATTTGTGGGTGGAGACTTCACATGGCCTGCTCCGGGAGTCAGCCGCGTGACTTCGCCGTTCGGATATCGTATCCATCCAATCACCAAGAAAAACAAGCTCCATACGGGGCTGGATATAGGAGCACCGTCAGGTACTACCATAGTTGCATCCAATGCGGGAACAGTCATCAAAGCAGGATGGAACAACAGCTATGGCTATATGGTCATGATCGACCACGGCGGAGGTATCGTGACGCTCTATGCGCACAACAGCAGCCTGCTGGTCAAGACGGGAGATGTGGTAGCCAGAGGGCAGGCAATTTCAAAGTCAGGTTCCACCGGTGATTCCACGGGACCGCATCTGCATTTTGAAGTCCGTGTCAACGGAAATTATGTTGATCCTACCAAATACGTGGCTTACGGCCGCTAACTCAATTGCTTCGGGAGATACAGCAAATGACCGAAATCAATCCGGTAATATTCGAACTTCTTAAAAATCGAGGCGTCTGCAGCGAGGCAGACGCCTTGGAGTTTTTGTCGGATTCACCTAAAAAAACCTATTCGCCGTTTCTTTTGAAAGGCATGGAAGAAGCTGTGGATATGATAGAAAAGCATATCAAAAAAGGCAGCCGCATTTGTATATACGGAGACTACGATGCGGACGGTGTGACTTCCGTGACGCTGGTCCTGACAGCACTTTCGCGGCTTACGGACAACCTTTCGTATTATATTCCTTCGCGATTTGGCGAAGGATACGGGCTGAACAAAGAAGCAGTGGATATCCTGAAAAGTGACGGCACAGACCTGATCATCACTGTGGATTGCGGCAGCGTTTCGTACGAAGAAGTGGAATATGCCAAGCAATGCGGAATGGATGTGGTGGTTACTGACCATCACAGCATTACAGACAAAAAAGCCGATTGCATATTGGTAAATCCGAAGCAGCCCGGATGTACCTATCCTTTTGACGGTCTGGCAGGCGTGGGCGTTGCATTCAAATTGGTGCAGGCCATGACCAAAAAAGAGATCCTGCCAAGGTCTGTTTTGGGCGAAGTGCTGGATTTGGTGGCCATCGGCACCATCGGCGACATTGTGCCTTTGGTGGATGAGAACAGGACTCTTGTAAAATTCGGACTCAAGCAGATAAGAAGCGGCGCGCGAGAGGGCCTTGCAGCTCTTATCAGAGAGACCGGACTCAAAATACGCGAGATCAAATCAGAGAATGTGGCATTTGTCATAGTGCCGCACATCAATGCGGCCGGCAGGCTGGAAGATGCGTCTTACGGCGTGAAGCTGCTGCTTAAGGACAAAAAATTGGCGGGGCTTGGGATATCCGAGGGAGCCAAAGCACCTGCAGCCACAGAAGGCGAATTGGTGAAAATCCTGATGGATTGCAATAAAAAAAGAAAAGACATACAGGAAGAGACATTCCAAAGGTGCATCGCAGATGTGGATGAAGAACATCTGCCTGATATTCTGATATTGCGCCAGCATGATGCCCATGAAGGTATCACCGGTATCGTGGCAGGCAAATTGAAAGAAAAGTTTTACAGGCCGTCTTTGATCCTGACGCCGGTGGCGGAAGATGACAGCCTGCTGAAAGGAACGGGGCGCAGTGTCCCCGGGATCAATCTTTACGAGCTTTTGAAAAACGGTGAAGAATTTTTTGTGAAATTCGGCGGACATGCGGGAGCATGCGGTTTCACCATCGAAGAAAAGAATTTTGACGCATTTTGCAAAAAAATAAAAGATGCTTTGGCAGACCTTTTGGAAAAAAATCCTGAAATTCTCAGCCTTGGCAGCAGAGCGGAGATGGAGATAAAGCCGTGCCAGATTACTATGGAACTGGCATCCGAAATCGAAAAACTGGCGCCTTTCGGAGCTGCCAATCCGCAGCCGGTCTTTGAGATAAAGGGCATGACGGCAGAGCGGCCTTTCATGATGGGAGCAGCCAGAAATCATATGAAAATGAATCTGAAAAGCGGAGGCACCGATATTCAGGCCGTGCTTTTCGGAAAAGCAAAAGAATACGAGGATATACTGAGGGACGGAAACAGAGTGGATGTGGAAGCTTCCCTTGAAATTTCCGAATGGAACGGGAATACGCGGTTGCAGCTGGTGCTGAGCGATGCGAGAAAAGCTTAGAATAAAGAGGAAAAGCTGATGATAGAAAGAGAGATTATCATTAAAAATCATGATGCGATGCCGGAAGATGCCAAGCAGCAGGAATCTCCCGAAAAGATGCCGCATCGGGGAAAGGGCAGGAAGAAAACATACCTCAGCCTTTTCATGGTGTGCATCTTTGTGGTGGGGCTTTGCCTGGGGGCGTTGACCTCGGCATTTGTCATTCCAAGGCTCGGCGGAGCCGTGCTGGTGCAGAAAGATTATCTGGATCAGCTGACCGTTCTGGGCGCAAAATACTCCAAAATGGAATATCTGAACCGGCTGATTCAGGAATATTATTACGAAGAAGTGGACGAGGACAAACTGCTGGAGGGAGCCTATAGAGGCCTTTTTGACAGCCTGGACGAATATTCCGTATATATGTCGGAAGAAGAATATAACAACCTCATCAACGTTACCAATTCTTCCTTTGTGGGCATAGGCATTCTCATGACCAAAGGGGAAAATAACGAAATTGTTATCAGCGGCATATACGAGGATTCGCCGGCTATGAAAGCGGGACTGAAAGAAGGCGACATCATCATCCGCGTTGATGACAAGGAGTTTGACTGGGACAAATCCGCGGAGTGTTCCGAAACTCTGAGAAAGGAAGCGGGCGGCAAGAGCAAGGTCACTTTCCGCAGAAACGGCAAGGAATACACCAAGACTATCACCTGCGCCACAGTGGAGACAGGCACCGTCTTCAGCGACAATCTCAACTATGAAGGGCACAAAATCGGATATATCCGCATTTTCACTTTCGGACACAAGACTGCAGACGAGTTTGACAGCGCTCTGCGCGAGATGGAACTGCACGGAACGGAGGCGGTGATCATCGACCTGCGCGCCAACGGAGGCGGGGAAGTGGATGCTGCCACAGCCATCGCAGACAGGCTTTTGCCTGAGGGCCCAATCATGGTGACCAAATCCCGAAAAGAAGGAGAAACCAAGGTGAATTCCAAGGAAGGATG
>CAMPBN010000105.1 GCA_946638265.1 uncultured Bacillota bacterium | reverse complement strand
CTATTGCGGCGTCGGCACCATAGGGCTCTTTGCAGCCGACCGTATGAAAAAATCTGAGCTGAAAGAGAATATGGGACGCGCAGAAGAGGCTACGGGTATGGTCTACGGTATCGAGAGCGTAAAGGGCGCAGTGCTGGATGCAAACCGCAATGCTGTGATCAACGGCATAGTAAATGCCCGGTATCTCTGCGGCGCTGCCGAGGAAGAAATCTTCAAGCTCACCGAAGGCTACACCGACAGGTTCGGTGAGCTGCAGCCGCCTGTCAGCCCAGACGTGATCATACTCGATCCGCCCCGCGCAGGCTGCGACGAAAAGCTGCTGCAGGCGGCTGCCTCGGCAGCGCCAAAGCGCATCGTCTACGTGTCCTGTGAACCGGGCACTCTGGCCCGCGACATCAAAATCCTTGAGGGTCTGGGCTACCGCTTCGCGGAGGCCACTCCTGTGGACATGTTCCCAAATTGCGCAGGGATCGAAACGGTAGCGCTTTTAAACAAAAAAGTATGCCTTTTTGCTACTTCATAGCAGAAAAAGGCATACTTTTTTCTGTTTCTTATAATTTTCGCAGGGCACTAATTACAGACCTGCGAAGGTGAGGAGCCCTGTGAAGAGCTGTGCTGCTTCTGCTCTGGTGGCTGTGCCGCGAGGGTTCAGAGTGGTGGCGCTTGCACCCTTCATGATGCCGCTGCCCAGAGCCCATTCCATGGCAGGACGTGCATATTCGCTTACCAGCCCCGCATCGCTGTAAGAGTTCAGAGACGCCTTCTTGGAAGTATTAAGGCCAAAAGCCTGTGCGTATCTGTAGAGAAGTGTCACGATGTCCTGGCGGGTTACATTGTCGTTTGGAGCAAATAGACCGCCGTTGCCCTTGGCAATATCGTTGTCTGCCGCCCATTTTACGGCTGTTTCGTACCATGCGCCTTCTGCGACATCGCTAAAGCTGCTTTCCCCGTAGATGACTGCGTTTTTGTCCTGAATCTGGCGGAAGCGGGAAAGGATAGTCACCAGCATGCCGCGGGTCAGGCTGGCCTGAGGTGAGAATACAGTCTTGCCCGTGCCTGTGATCAGCCCGTGACCGGATACGGTCTTCACTGCATTTGAGTACCATGCGCCTGTAGCCACGTCGTCAAAAGTGAGAGTGATGCTGATGATCTGACGTGCGAATACGTCTGTCACCAGAATGCAATTGCCTGCGAAAGCAATGCTGCGCGGACGTGTAGGTGCTGTGGAGTTGTCTTTTTTCTGCAGGATCGTGGTGACTTTGCCGTCTTTCAGCATTCTGACTGCGGAGTTGCCCGTATCTGCAATATAGATGGTGCCGTCATCGCCGACAGCCACGCCGCATGGTGCGGAAAGCCTGGCGACTGCCTTTGAGCCATCGATAAATCCCGGTTTTGCGGCTTCCGTGCTTGCTCCCTTGGCAGGCCCGAGGATGACTTCTACCTTGCTGTCTTTGAATGAAAGGATGCGGTTACGACCTGTTTCGGCAATGTAGAGAGTTCCATTTTTGAAGAAGAGTCCGGTCGGCTCGACGAGGTCTTTTACCACGGTCTTTACGTTACCTGACTTGTCGATGTAGCGGATCAGGCCGTTATTTGTGTCTGATACATAAACTCCGCCTTTGCCGTCAGCTGCCAGACCTGTAGGGCGTGAAAATTCCACTGCCTTTCCCTTGCCGTCCTTGGCGCCTGCTTTACCGCTGCCTGCCGCCGTGATGACCAGGTTGTTTGCCACATAGCGGAGGACGTTGGCTTCTGCGTCGCTGACGATATAGCCATCCAGATACGGCGCGATGTCCCAAGGCTCCATAAACTGAGCTGTGGTATAGAGACCGTCGTGGTAAGCGCCCACAGGTTCGCCGTCAGCTCCGGTGGCTGCCAGAAGGCCGATGCGCTGAACATAATTGCCAGCGCTGTCCATCTTCCAGATCAGCTTGTTGGAAACGTCTGTGATCATGTATCCGTCGGATACTTTCAGGATGCCGGATACTGCTCCGGGAACCGTTACATTCGGTGTGCCTTCCGCAGCGGATACGACCATGACGGAGGATAATGCCAAAGTCAGGCAAATGAGAAGTGATAAAATCCTGCGTAGTTTCATTGTTTTTCTCCTTTTTTAAATTTTGCTATTCGAGGCTGTCGAGGGTCAATACTTCGAACCCTTTAGCCTTACCCTTGAGCTTGATGGTAGCGCCCAGGGAAGTGGTCTTCGCTCTGTCGCCCAGCATGTCTGCCACAACGCGCGAGATGTACACCGTGCCTGCTGGGGCGTTGGATTCAAGACGCGAGGAAGTGTTGACCGTGTCGCCGATGGCCGTGTAGTCCATACGCATCGGAGCACCGATGTTTCCGACTACGGCGGGGCCGAAATGCACGCCCACACCAAAGTCCACGCTGCGGCCGAATTCGCGCATCAGCTCTTCGCCCAGAGCCTTGGAGCCTTCCATCATATCCATGGCAGCGCGGCAGGCGAGGTAGACAGGGTCTTCCTGAGGAAGCGGCGCATTCCAGAATGCCATGGTACAGTCGCCGACAAATTTGTCCAATGTGCCGTGGTTTTTCATGATGCATTCGGTGGTGAGCGTCAGATATTTGTTGATGATGTTTACGACTTGCGTAGGCTCAAGAGACTCACTCATGGTGGTGAATCCACGGATATCCACGAAGAGCACCGCAATGTCGAACATCTTTCCGCCCAGGTCTTTGGCTGCATCCTGCTCCAGCAGCGTCTTCAGGACTGCAGGGTCTACATAGCGGCCAAAGGTCTTGGTGACGAAGCGTTTTTCCTTGGCAGCTTTGATGTAGTTGATGGCAATGGAGCCGATGAATTCGACTGTCAAAGGCACTGTCAGCCACAGAGGGTGGAGTATGACAGCACCGTGCCAATATGCCAGGTAGCAGATTGCCAGCCAGCCTCCCGTGAGGACTGCCCAGAATATTACCGAAGGCAGCACCTTGCGCCCCTTCAGGAAGAAGAAGGCGAAGAGGAATACCAGGAAGCAAATGAGCAGCTGCAGACTGTCGCCTGCTTCTTTCGGATAAAATCCCGTGCGGAATGCTTCGATAAGGTTGGCCTGAATCTCGATGCCGTACATTGGTACGGAGTGGTCCGCGGAGGTGCGGTATTCGTCCTGCATGCCTGCGGCATATGGCCCGATAAGCACGATTTTGTCCGCAAAATATGAGGAATCCACTTCTTCCCAAAGCAGGTCCAGAACGGAGATTTCTTCATAATACGCTCCGGGCTTTGCGTGGAACGGGATGTAGAAGAATCCGCCGTCCTTCGGCTCTTTGATGTCAGGGCCGTCGTGACCGGCTGCCCGGTATTTTTCGTAGATGACGGAGGAGAAGGATTTTATTACCCTGTCCCCGATATCCACTGAGTAGAGCGCGTGGCGGATGTATCCGTCAGTATCCGACATGGCGTTGATGTGTCCGATGTCAGATACGGCGTAGAGCTCGTCAAACGGCTGGTCCCAGGCCTGTACGGCGCGGGTGTCCATGAAAAATGATCCGTCATCTTCGCTTTCCACAAGCTCGCTGCCAAAGGTGGCTGCCGATGCGAAGACGACATTTCCGCCTTCTGCGGCTGCTGCCACCAAAGCGGCGTCAGCTTCGGGATCTGCGCTGTTTGCCACGTAGAGCACGTCGACACCGATGACTGCGGGTTTTGCATCCGGGTCGCTATTGAGGTATGAGATGGCCTCCGCTATGTAGTTTCGCGGCCATGGCATGGGGCCCAGCTCTTCCAGAGCCCGCTGGTCCATACCGACCACTACGATCTGACCATCGGTGGCAGCGGCCTCCTGATACAAGAGGTCCGACGCCGTATAGTCCGGCCGCTGCAGGGCCCCAAGCCCCACAAAAGCGGTCATGACAGCCGCTGCGGCCATCGCCGCTATGGCTGTTTTTAAATTTGGTTTTGTGATTTTCATAAATCTCTGTTTCGTTTCAATATTCCAATTCTGATTAGTTTGCCTTCAGATAATACCAGTTGTTTCCGGCGTCCTCGAAATCGGAACCGGTAGGATTCCAGCTGCCGAGGTACTGCTCAGGATTTTGAGGATTTGGTACAGCAGAAGCGCCTGTTTTAACCCGAACAGTCTGGCTGTTTGTAATGTAAGCGGTAAGCTGTGCAGTTTCTGTGGCGCTGTTTCCAATGTAGAAGCCATCAGACTGGCTCGTGTTGTTTGAATTGTAAGCACCGTTGTAGGTTCCGGCTAATACATATCTTGTAGGAACTCCCTGAACGTTGTTTCCGCTTGTGCTTTCGATTTGCCCGCTCAGAAGGTAGCACTTGCTCCCTGAGCTGTTGCTGTCGAATTCTATTCCGTTAGTGGTGCCACGAAGATGAGCACGACCTGCGATGGCACCGGTGCCATCCACTTCGCCGAGAGTCATCGTGATATTGTTTTTCAAGGTAACGGCATTTCCGGAATTGCCGTCCAGGCTTCCGCCGGTTATTACCAGGTTATGCGCTATATTGGAATTACTGGAATCAGCCACCAGAGCAGTTTGCCCGGAAATCGTTCCGGTCGTGATCTTCAGGCTTTCACCTCCAAATTCGATGCCGTTATTGGAAGTGGCCTTAACAGTGCCGCCGATAGTGGCGCTGGCATTATCGGTAATGACCAGAGCTGCGTCGTCACTGGTTTGAATTACAGAACCGGCATCCAAATTCAGTTTAGAATAGCCGGTCAATTGGACTTTTCCGTTGATGACGCTGTTATTAGTCAGGGAAAGTGTTGC
>CAMPBN010000104.1 GCA_946638265.1 uncultured Bacillota bacterium | reverse complement strand
TCACTTCCCGATCTTCCCAGCAGTAGCATTTCTGGAATACGATCCGGCAGACATCTCAATCATGGTGGGCACCTTTGCGTATGGACCTTTGGCAGGCCTGGTCATCACAATCATCGTATCGCTGATTCAGGGCGCGCTGTTCGCATCCACGGGCCCTTACGGCGTGCTGATGCACATCATTGCTACGGGCACATTTGTCATCGTGGCAGGCAATATTTACAGACACAGCAAGTCCAAGAAGACTGCCATTATCGCGCTGATTGCGGGTACATTGTCAATGACGGCCATTATGCTGCCTGCCAACTACATCATCACGCCAATATTCTTCGGCATGCCGCGCGCGTCGGTGATCCCAATGCTGCCGGGAATCGCACTGTTCAATGTAATGAAGGCCGGCATCAATTCCGTGCTGACATTTCTGATCTACAAGCGCATCTCACCATTCCTGCACAGATAAACAATTTCTGATATCCATGCCGCACAGCCGATGAGCAATTCATTCGTGTTCGCGATTGTGCTCGGCGGTAGCCTGCGACAATCCGGTAAATCGTCGTCACTAGCAGCCTCAGACCCTTCTGTGCGACTGGGCATAGCAAACCGCGCCCCACCTCGTTACGGCCGGGTATGGCAAACAGCGCCCCGCCTCATTGCGGCCGTCAGCGTGCAGGGTTAAAAAATTGGAATTAGAAAAAATTAAAAAAATGGGTGCAATTTCGAAAAACTTGTTGTATAATGTGCTTGTGTAAGTGCAAAAGTAATTTTGCATGTACCGGCATACATATAAATCGTTAGTTGGTAACAGACGAGCCGCAAGGTTCGCCTTTTGCTTTACGGGAAAAGTTGTGGATATCCAAAGCCCAGAGCGTGCGCGAGCGCTTTCAGGAGTCTTCCCAAGGCCCTGCTAGCTCGCGTTCTGCATCCAAAACGGGGATTATGTGGAAAAAAGATGCTGTTTTTAGCACCAAAAACCGACCAAAATCGCGGGAAGTGCATCTAAAAAATTGCTTTTGCGCAGAAAAGATGCAAATATCGCGGGCATCTTTTCCAATTCGTAGGGGGATTCCTTAGATAATCCAGAAAAAACGCATCCCAAAGCAGGAAATTTGCAAAAAGGGATGCGGACTCCGCTTTTTTAAGACTGGGACGAAGAGAAAAAACGCATCCCAAAGCAGGGAATTTGCGAAAAAGGATGCGGACTCCGCTTTTTTAAGACTGGAACGAAGTGAAAAAACGCATCCCAAAGTAGGAAATTTGCGAAAAAGGATGCGGATTCCGCTTTTTTAAGACTGGAACGAAGTGAAAAAACGCATCCTAAAACAGGAAATTTGCGAAAAAGGATGCGGGCGGGCCGAGAAAAGGATGTGGAGCAGCTGCAGGAAAGAACGCAAAACGACTGGAGAATGATGTGGAGTAGCTGCAGGAAAGGACGCGAAACGACTGAGAGAATGATGCAGAATGGCTGCGGTTGTTGACGCGCGGGCGAAAACCGCTGTATAATGTAGTGCGAACTTTCCGCGTTGGTGTTTGGAGAGCACCGGAATCAGGGATGCGAAAATTATGGAAAAAGTGATTAAGATAAAAAATAAAAATGAAACCCGAGAATTCGGCCTGCGACTGGGGCGCGCCTTGAAAGCGGGCGACATCGTGGCACTTGCCGGCAATCTGGGAACGGGCAAGACGGCCCTCACAGGTTATATCGCAGAGGGCATGGGAATAAAGGAGCAGATTACCAGCCCGACCTTCACAATAGTGGCGGAACACGACGGCGGGCGGCTGAAGTTGTACCATTTCGATGTTTACCGCGTCAGCGACCCGGACGAGCTCTATGAAATCGGGCTGGATGAGTACCTTTTCGGCGAGGGCGTGTGCGTCATCGAGTGGGCGGATTTGATAGAGGAGCTGCTGCCGGAGGGAACTTTGCACATCGACATCGAATATGGAGCGGAGCCGGAGGAGCGAATTTACAGGCTCAGGGGTTCCGCCGAAGCGATAAACATCATGAGCTGGTGAGCGAGTCGGGCCAATCGGCGCGATATATTGGTGAGCGAGTCGAATCGATCGACAGGAAAAATCGATGAGCGCGGCAGGACAATAAGAATGCTGGACTGGTGAGCGCGATTAATCAATAGGAATGATGGATATAACGAAGCAGGAAAAAGCAGGGGAGAAAATGTATTTACTGGCAATTGAAACTACAGGGCCGCAGCTTTCGGTGGCTATAATAGATGAACAGGGGCGGGTGCGCGAGGAAAAGGCCGATGAAGGCTTTAACCACCTGACCAATCTGATGCCTCTCATAGATAAGATTACAAAGGAAAACGCCTTGGCGCCGGAAGATGCGGCAGCTATTGCCGTGAGCCGCGGGCCGGGGTCGTTTACGGGCATTCGCATCGGCGTATCCACTGCACGGGCGCTGGCCCAGGCGCTGGGGCTGAAGGCCGTGGCGGTGCCGACGCTGGAAAGCTTTGTGTACCACGCGCCGGAGTTTAAGGGTGCTATTTGCCCGATTTTTGATGCAAGGCGCAGTCAGGTTTACGGCGGCGCTTATGCGTGGTGCGACGGCGCAGATGATGCGCTAATGCAGAAAACCGCGGACGGCAGGGCGTATATGACATTGGTGCCGGGAGGCGCCTACACCTTTGACGAATACATCGGGCTTTTGAAAGAGGCTTTGGCAAAAGCGAGAATCAAAGAGATTATGGCATTTGGAGACGGCATGAGACCTTGTGGCGAGCGATTCAAAGAGTTTGCGGCGAGCGAAGGCCTGGGCTTCATCGATGCGAGAGATGCGGAGGCACCGGCAGTGCAGAGCGCTGCTTCCGTGGCAAGACTGGGGCTGGACCTGTACAGAGAAGGCAAGACCTGCAGTTTCGAGGAGCTTTTGCCGGACTATATGCGAAAAGCAGAAGCGGAGCGCAAACTGGAGGAGAAGCGAGCCGCAGATGCAGACAGATAGCGGGTTTGATAATCAGAGAAGCGAGCCGCAGGCAGACGAGATACTTTTTTACGGCAATTTTGGAGCAAAGTATAAATGACGGATTTGTTAATCAGAGAAGCAGAAATAAAAGACGTGGATGCTATGGCGGAGCTGGACAAGCTTTGCTTTGCGGTGCCTTGGAGCAGGCAGTCTTTTTACAGTGAAATAACGCAAAATCCGCGGGCAATATATATCGTCTGCGAGAATGGCGAAACCGGCGAAATAGCGGGATACGCAGGACTCTGGGTTATTCTGGATGAAGGGCACATCACGAATGTGGCGGTGCGCCCGACCTATCGCAGGCATCATATAGCCAGCAGGATGCTGGAGATGTTGCTTTCATGCGCGGAAAGCTGCGGAGTGACAGCCGAGACGCTGGAAGTGCGCAGGTCAAACAATGCGGCGATCAGCCTCTATACAGGGTTTGATTTTCACAAGGAAGGCGTGCGCAATGGGTATTACGAAGACAACAACGAGGACGCCCTGATTATGTGGCGCAGAAAAAGCGGCGACCGGGCGTGAACGTAAAGCGTCAAGCGGATGCGGACACAAGAAGCGGGCGGCCGTGAATGCCGGCCGGAAGATGGTAAAGGGATAAAAGAAAAAGGAAAGTACAGAAATGAAAGACGGAAAATTTCTTACACTTGCAATAGAATCCAGCTGCGATGAGACATCCGTGGCGGTGGTGGCAGACGGCCGCACCGTGCTTTCGGATATCATCTCGTCACAGATCAAAATACATACTCAGTTTGGGGGCGTAGTGCCTGAAATCGCATCGCGCCACCACCTGACCAATATCAATGAAGTGACTGAGCAGGCTATGCGTGAGGCGGATGTCACATGGGACGATATCGACCTGATCGGCGTTACCTACGGACCGGGGCTTATCGGTGCTCTGCTGATCGGAGTGGCTACAGCCAAGGCATACGCATTTGCGAAGAACAAGCCGCTGGTGGGCGTGCATCACATCCAGGGGCACATCAGCGCCAACTATATTCAATATCCGGAGCTGAAGCCGCCTTTCATGGCAATGGTGCTCTCCGGAGGGCATACCAATATCATCAATGTGACGGACTATAATAAATGCACCGTGCTGGGCGGTACCAGAGACGACGCGGCAGGCGAAGCATTTGACAAGGTGGCCAGGGTCATCGGCCTGGGATATCCGGGCGGCCCGAAGATAGACAAAGCTGCCAAAGAGGGCAACCCGCACGCCATCGAGTTTAAGCGCGTCATGCTGGAAAAGGGCAGCATGGACTTTTCGTTCAGCGGCATCAAGACGGGCGTGCTGAACTACGTGAATACTGAGCGGCAGGCGGGCCGCGAAATCAGCGTCCCGGATGTGGCAGCATCTTTTCAGGCTGCAGTGGTGGATGTGCTTGTGACACATTCTCTTCATGCCGTAAAGGAATACGGGATCAAAACATTTGCCATAGCGGGCGGCGTGGCTTCCAATTCGCATCTTCGTGAAGCCTTTGAAAAAGCCTGTAAAGAAGAAGGTATAGAATTTGTACATCCTTCGCCGATACTGTGTACCGACAACGCGGCCATGATCGGAAGCGCGGGATATTACGAATTCATAAAAGGGTACAGGAGCGGCACGGACTTAAATGCTGTTCCGAATCTACAGATTGGGGAAAAGCAGGGAGTCTTCCTTGCGAAATAAAGTATGGACAACAATTTAAACGAGCTTAAGAGCGCGACAAAACCGCATTGCACCGCCATTTTGCTGGCGGGGGGACAGGGGAAGCGAATGGGCGGAAAAGTGGCCAAGCAGTATCTGGAACTGAATGAAAAGCCCGTTCTCTGGTACAGCTT
>CAMPBN010000103.1 GCA_946638265.1 uncultured Bacillota bacterium | reverse complement strand
GCCGATGCCGGCCTTCATTGAATCCGGGCTGGCGTTATATGTGTCGTCAATTACTTTGATACCGTCTCTGCCTTTTACGGAAAGGCGCTTGTCTGTCAAAGTGAGCTCTGCCAGACCTTTTGCGGCCTCTTCCGGGCTGATTCCGAATTCCATCCCCGCAGCTATGGCCAGCGAAGCGTTGATGGCGTTGTGAACTCCTGCCACCGGCAGCTTGATGTGATAGATTTTTGAACCTGTCTCCAATGAGAAGGATATCCCGTCAGCACCGTGGTCGTCCAGAGCCGAGATGATAAAATCACTGCGACCGTCCTTTCCTATGGTCTGCAGCCGGTAATTGCCTTCTGCAGTATCTCTTCTCAAAACATCGCCGTCATCATATATGATAAGGAGATTGTTTTCGTCAAAGTAGTCCGTGATCTCCAGCTTGGCTTTCAGTATGTTTTCGCGGCTGCCCAGATTTTCGATGTGTGAGATGCCCACATTGGTAATCACCCCCACGTCAGGCTTTGCTATGGATACAAGATAATGGATTTCATCAAAGGCGCTCATGCCCATCTCCAGCACCACGGCTTCCGTTCCCTCTTCCAGGGAAAGCACCGTCAGCGGCAGACCGATTTCGTTATTGAAATTGCCCTGCGTCTTGGCAGTCTTGTATTTTGTGGACAGCACTGCGTGCAGCATGTCCTTGGTGGAAGTTTTGCCCGTGCTGCCCGTGATGCCGACTTTTTTGATGTCAAAGGTGGCCAGGTAGCCTGCTGCCAGGTCTGCCAGAGCCTGCTGAGTGTCAGGCACCAATATCAGGCAGGGCAGCCTGCCGGCGCCGCCCGCGGAAGGGTTCGCCTCCAGGGTTTTCAGCAGCCTTTCGCCCTCTTCCCGCTTTGATATCAGGCAGGCGGCGGCGCCGGTGGCGCACGCACCCTCCAGGAAGGCGTGCGCGTCGTGGTTCTCACCCTTGAGAGCCACGAACAGGCTGCCCGCTACCGCTTTGCGGGAATCTATCACCACGCTGTCCACCAAAGTGTCAGCGCTTCCTCCGATGATTTCGCCCTTTGCCATTTGGGCGATTTCTTTGCAGCTAAGTCTTTTCATTCAAATTCCTCTCAAATACCGTTTGTATAAACCCTCAAATCACAACTACTTGTATATATACACCGTCGAACCTTTTTTGACCGATTCACCCGCTTTCGGATACTGATCCGTCACTATAAAATCTTCCACGGTAGCATCTTCCGGAATAACCTTGGATGTCAGATATGCTCCTCCTATGCGGCCGATAGCCTCTGAACAGTTGTTGCCCACTACATCAGGCACTGTAACCAGGCCGGTCTTGGAAGCGGCGATCTCAGCATCCGTATAGTTTGGCTTGATGCCCAGATATCTCAAAACATCCCTGAATACAAGTGCCGCTCCGGGCGCCGCCGTCTGGCTTCCGTGTATCAGACCCTTTGGCGTATCTACTATCAAAAGCACCGCCACCTGCGGGTCTTCCATGGGCGCCAGTCCCACGAACGACGCGCACACGTCCTCACTGTAACCGCCGGCTACCGCCTTGTTAGCAGTACCGGTCTTGCCTCCGATGCGGTAGCCCTCGACTTTGGCCGTGCCGCCGCCGCCCTCCGCTACTACGTATTCCATAATCAGGCCCATTTCCTCCGCCGTCTGTGCGGAGATAACCTGTCTGATTTCTGTAGGCTCAAACTCTTTGACCACTGTGCCGTCGGCGGCTTTGAGGGCCTTCACCAGGCGGGGCTGCATCAGCTTGCCGCCGTTACCGATGGCCGAAATGGCTGTAATGAGCTGAATCGGCGTAACTGCGATACCCTGGCCGTAGGACATTGTGGCTAGCCCGACAGGCCCCGCCGTCTTTCTGTCCTGCAAAATCGCCATTCCTTCGCCGGGAAAATCTATTCCCGTCTTTTCATAAAAACCGAAAAGGTCCAGATATTCGTAATATTTTTTCTCACCCAGGCGCTGCGCCAGCTGGATAAACACCGGGTTGCAGGAGTTTCCCACTGCCTCTGTCAGCGTCTCCAGTCCGTGAGGGTTGTAGGAACGCCAGCAGTGGAGGATGGTGCCAAACACGTTGTAGGAACCCGTGCAGGTGAAATATTCCTTGGGATTTGTCACCCTTTCTTCCAGCGCTATGGACGTCGTGATCAGCTTGAAAGTGGAGCCCGGCTCATATGTGTCTGAAATCAATGGATTTCGCCACATTTTATTCCAATAGTCCATCTTCCCTTCCGAGTCTAATGTTTCCACGTAAGCGGCTTCCGCTTCATCAAGCGGTACCCTGGGATTGTTGGGGTCAAAGTCCGGGGTGGATGCCATGGCCAGCACATCGCCGGTCTTAGGATCCATGACTATGCACATTACGCGCTTTGCAGCCGTATCCTTCATCACCTGTTTAATGGACTTTTCCACATAATGCTGGATAACGGAATCCAGCGTAAGCACCACGCTCATGCCATCTTCCGCGCCATAATATTCGTCCACGCCGTAAGACAGGTCTTTGCCCGTTACGTCTGTATTTTTGATCCATCTGCCGGGCACTCCGCGCAGATACTGGTCGTATTTGAGCTCGATGCCGGACAGTCCCTTGCTGTCGTCGGTAACGCTGCCAAGCAGGTGTGCCGCAAACTCTCCCATGGGGTAATATCTTCTTACATCCTCGGCGATTTCAACGCCCTTGAGCTTTTTTTCGCGAATCTTGTCCGCAGTCTCCTTGTCCAGATACTTGGCCACTTTCACCAAAGTCTGCTCTTTTGTGAGAAGGCCGTTCACTTCCTGTGGATCAATTCCCAGAATTTCCGAAAGTCCCTCTGTGGTTTCTTTCAGCGCCTGAGCATTCTTTTCCTCGTCTTCGCTCGCTTTGAAGCTTGCAGGCCGCGCCCAGATGGTATAACAGGTGCCGCTGATGGCCAGTTCCTGTCCGTTTCTGTCCAGGATAGCTCCGCGCTTTGCCGAAATCACTTCGTCTCTGGTCTGCTGTTCCCTGGCCATGGCCTTGTATTCATCGCCCTTGATGATCTGAATGTAACCCACGCGTGCAGCCAGAGCCACTATCAGGAGCAGTAACACTGCCGCCAGAAAAATTATTCTTTTTTTGGTCCCAAGTGGTGTCGGATTCATACTTCTCCTGCTTCCAAAATTTTGTTCTAACGCCATATATTGTACGCCCAGCATTATTTTTTATTTTTTTCCATATCGCACACTGCGTGCATTATATATACATATTTAATATATTATAGAAAAAAATCAAAATTCTGCATTCGCGTCCGAAAACGAAAAAACCAGCCACGGGTTAGCTCCGTCACCGGTTTTTTCGTATGTGATCGTTGTGATTATTTTCTGTTACTGATATGCCTGCTCCATCAAAAGCAGTCCGAATCTGCCGTCCGTTTCAGGCTCTTCCATTACATAAACGATTTCGCCCGGGCCCGGATAAACCATTCCGAGTTCGTCCACGGCTCTTTCCTCAATAGTGGAAATATTGTTGGCAGTCTTTATTTTTACATTGAGTGTTTCAATTTCTTTTTCTATCTGATCGTTCTGTGAGATCAGCGCGTTGATGTCGCACTTCAGCGTTGCTGCGTACGCACCTGATATTACCACACCTATGCATATGATTGCAAGCAAAATTACATAGAGTGTAAATCTGGCTTTGTCCTGAGCCTTGGCCTTCTTTCCGTGAGGGGCAGTTTTAGGCATACGCGCAGAGTTACGCGCTTCAAGGCCGTAATTTCTGTAATTTTCTTCGCCTTCATACCATTGCTCTGCGGTAACCATTTCAAAACCTCACAAATTACTTTATCTCACCAGCCGGAGGCTTTTACCTCCCGCTAAATCTTTTCCGCCACCCTGAGCTTGGCGCTCCTGGATCTCGGATTTTCTTCCAACTCTTCGGCTGATGCCGTAATGGGCTTTCCGCCCACTTTCCTGATGTCTGCCACTTTCCCGCAGACACATACCGGAAACTCCGGCGGGCACGTACAAGGGTTTGCTCTTCTTGCAAATGTCTCCTTGACTATCCTGTCTTCCAGCGAATGGAAGGTGATGATGCTGAGCCTGCCGCCCGGTGCCAGAACGTCGCAAAATTCGTCCACGGCTTTTTTCAGCTGTCCCAGCTCGTCGTTTACTTCTATTCTTATGGCCTGGAATGTTCTCTTGGCAGGATGCGGGCCTGTCCTCCTGGCTGAAGCAGGAATCGCGGCCTTTATCACATCCACCAGCTCCGTTGTTGTCTCAATGGGGTGTTCTTTTCTGGCTTTGACTGCAAAGGAGGCGATTCTTGAAGCCCATCGCTCCTCGCCATACCCTTTGATAATCCTCGCCAGTTCTTTTTCACTGTATGTATTCACCACGTCATAAGCGGTAAAGGTGTCGTCCGGATTCATCCTCATATCCAGAGGCGCCTCCTGCATGTAGGAAAAACCTCTTTCGCCGTTGTCCAGCTGAAAAGATGAAACTCCCAGATCCAAAACCGCTCCATCTATCTTATCAATGCCCGCTTCCGCAAGTACGCTTTTGACTTGCGAATAGTTGCATTGAAAGAAAACTTTTTTGCATTTATACTCTTTCAGCCTCTCGCTTGCTGCTTTGATGGCTGCATTGTCTCTGTCTATTCCGATTAGGACGCCGTTTTCTCCGAGTCTTTCGCAGATGCCGGCAGAATGTCCGCCGCCGCCAAGGGTGCCGTCCACATAAATTCCATCCGGCCGAATATTAAGACTGTCGATGGTTTCTTCGAAAAGAACCGATACGTGCTTAAATTCCATGCTTCACCTAGATACCCAGCTCCGCCAGCTTTGCCGCCAGCTCTTCGTCGTTTGCTT
>CAMPBN010000102.1 GCA_946638265.1 uncultured Bacillota bacterium | reverse complement strand
CTTCCACCAGTGGGAATTCCAGCTTTTCTGCCACTTCCGCCAACTCTTCCGCATCCAAAGCCGCTTTTTGGCTTGCGATTACGGCAGAAAGCACAGAGAAGCAGAGAGCTGCAAATTCCTTGTAATTGGCGCTGCTGTCCGCAAACATATCCAGCTGACCGGCGTTCTCGCCTATTTCTTCGAGGCTCTTAAACTCTTCGTGGAGATATTTGACCGAAAGCGCCTTCATGTCGTAGTCAGACGCTGCGGGATTCAGCACATATTCTGCCACTGCGGCGTCAAATGCCGTATTGAACACTGCGCCCTTCTTTTCAAATTCGAAATTTGAAAGCAGCGCGTAATAGTCTTCTTTGAGATTGCAGCCTGCCAGCGGGATATCGCGCTCAGATATCAGCTTTGCCGCCTTTTCCAGAGCCGCCATTTCGCTTTCCGGAATGTAATATACTTTGCCGTCTATTCCGAATGCTGCTCCGAATATCGCCGGCTTTGCTTTGTGATTTCCGTCGGAGAAGACTTTGATGTATACAGGGGCTGCCGGAGATTCGGAAGTTTTGTTATCTGCTTTGGCGGCTTTGCCGGCAAGAATTTTTTCAAGCTCCTCGCTACCGCCTGCTATCGCAAATTCTGTTTTGGTGGCCTTTGCTTCGGCATCCGCTGCCGGTGCTTTGCTGCTCCCCGAAACAGGTAGTCTTTTGATGAAACTGTTAAATTCAAGCTTAACATATATATCAATTAATTTGTCATAATCGGGCTCGCGGCATTGCAAATCCTCGATTCTGACATCAATTGGCACATTTTTGTTAATAGTTGCAAGTTTTTTGCTAAGTAACGCCAAATCGGCATTTTCTTCTACCTTGGCACGGAGTTTTTCCTGCTTGATCTCACTCGCATGCTCTATCAGATTTTCCACGCTGCCATAGTCTGCGAGAAGTTTCAGGGCAGTCTTTTCCCCTACGCCCGGAATGCCCGGGATGTTGTCCGAAGTGTCGCCCATCAGGCCTTTCAGGTCGATAAATTGGTCCGGTGTCAGGCCGTAGACTTCCTGCATCTTCGCTTCGTCGTAGAGCTCAAATTCGCTGATGCCGCGGCGCGTAATCAGGACTTTCGTTTTCTTCGTGGAAAGCTGCAGCGCATCCCTGTCTCCCGTGACGATGAGAGGTTCCAGCCCTGCTTCCTCGCCGCGCACCGCCAGTGTGCCGATCAGATCGTCGCCTTCAAAGCCCTCCAGCTCAAGGCGCCGTATATTCATGGCATCGAGCACTTCCTTTAATAGCGGCATCTGCATGGAAAGCTCCGGTGGCATGCCCTTTCGCGTGGCCTTGTAGCCGTCATATTCCTTGTGGCGGAATGTCGGCGCCTTCACGTCGAACGTGACTGCCATATAACCCGGTTCGTGGTCTTTTATGAGCTTGGTCAGCATGTTGATAAAGCCGTAAATCCCGTGAGTGTAGATGCCATCCCGTGTGATCATCGGCTTTTGCATCGCATAGTACGCCCTGTTGATCAGGCTGTTTCCGTCTATGATTATCAGTGTCTTGTTCTCTGCCATATTCTGTCCTTTCTGAAAGCGCGCAATTTTCCCGCGCTATCAAGAATTATACCACATACCCCATTCGCAATAAACCCCCGAAGCGCCCGCCCCGAGGGTTTCAATTTTTAATCTAAAATTCTTCCATCTCTTGAGATAGTCACAACCTGCCATTGAATGAATTTTCCACTGTTCTGCAGTGCGATTTCTGCCGCCCTCTGCAGGCCGCCGCAACATGGTACTTCCATGCGGACAATAGTCACACTTTTGATATCGTTATTCGCTATGATTTCTGTCAGTTTTTCGGAATAGTCGATAGCATCCAGCTTCGGGCACCCAATCAGGGTGATCTTCCCCTTCATAAAATCCTCATGCATATTTGCGTAAGCATACGCTGTGCAATCTGCCGCAATCAGAAGCTTTGCACCGTCATAGAATGGCGCCTGTGTCGGAAGCAGCTTTATCTGGCATGGCCACTGATTCAACTGAGACTCCGGTTTTGAAGCAATTTTGCAACTTTCCTGCTGATGCTTCATCTGAGCCGCTTTAACCGCTGCTTCGTCATACGCCGGTGCTTCACGCTCCTCAAAGGTGATTGCTCCTGTCGGACAACCCGGTAGACAGTCACCGAATCCATCGCAGAAGTTCTCACGTACCAACTTTGCCTTGCCATCTATGATATCGATGGCACCTTCGTGACATGCATTTGCGCAAATTCCGCAGCCATTACATTTTTCTTCGTCTATGTGGATTATTTTTCTAATCATTTTTTATACCTCCTTGCCTTGTTGCTGTCAGTATAGTATACTTTCAGTCGGAAGTATGTGGTTTGAGCCACATTTTGAAAAAGAAAAGGATTTTTTATGAATGACGAATTGTTTAAGAAAAGTATCCTGTTCAAGGACATGACGGATGTCGAACGAGATGAGTGCCTTCAAGCGCTGGGGGCTCACAAGAAATCATATGAAAAAGGAGAAATCATCCTTCACGCCGGAAATTCGACCGACCAAATGGGGCTGGTGCTCTCCGGCAGTGTAACTATAGAAAGTAACGATATGTTTGGAAACTGTACCATTCTAAGTCATGTAGGAACTGGTCATGTTTTCGCGGAAACCTATGCCCTGCTGCCGGATGAAGTGATGTCGGTAAATGTTTTGGCAAACGAAAACTGTCTGGTTCTCTTCATGCATATCGGTAAATTAATTTCAAGTATGCAGGGAGCGACATGGTCTTTGAAACTATACAGAAACATTTTAATGATTTCTTCACAAAAAAATCTGGTGCTCTCAGGCCGCAGCTTTCACACCGCACCGAAAAGCGCCAGAGGACGCATTCTTGCATATTTAAATACCGTATCACTGAAGAAACACTCCACGGAATTCGATATTCCGTTCAACCGGCAGCAGCTGGCCGATTATCTGAATCTGGAACGCACAAATATGTCCAAGGAACTGACACGTATGCAGCGGGACGGAATCATTGAATGCAGGAAAAGTCATTTCAAGCTTCTATGATTTCTCTGTCCACTTTATTTCTCTCTCTTTTCGTGCTCGGCCATATAAGCCTTGAATTCTGCTTCCGTCATTTCTGCTTGCCCGGCAGCATCCCGCAGCGACAACATTTTATTTTTTACCAGTTTCACAAGCATTTCTATTCTGCCTTCTAAAAGTCCTTCCGCGCGTCCTTCCGCACGGCCTTCTTCTCTTTCTTCTCGGAGTTTCATATCAAATGTCATATAATCACCCTCCCATCGTCTGTCCCTACGGACATCTGTTATCATATCGGCGATGTCTTTTGCCACGCCACTCGTAGCCGCCCTGCCTTTCAGCAGTTCCATAAAGCTCTTCATCTCATCGGAAAGGCCGGCACGCTCACAGTCAGGATTTACAATAACCTTCACGGCCTCATCTCCCAGATGCAGGCTCGTATCCTCCAGACACACATTTTCGAATGTGTAAACCGGAAGCCTTTTGCCGAACAAATCGCCCGTACAGATGAAAATCACGTAGCTTTTTCGCAAGCTCGAATACGGCTCGCCCCTTTGAATCATACTCTGGTCAATGGCGCCCTGATAGTACCTGGCACGCTTTGGAATGTCGGGTTTCAGCACGGTCTGCATCTCCAGATCAAACACGGTGCCTTTCTCGTCGTTTACGTACACATCCAGTCGAATTCCGCGGCTGTCGTAGGCCGTCTCAATGGTCTTTTGACCTTCCGGCGGACGAATTTCTTTAATCTCTATCCCCAGAAGCATCTCCAACAGCTTCTTGCAAAGATCCGGCCTGCTGGTCAAAATCTTTCCAAATAAATAGTCGTCTGTAAATTCAAGTTCTTCATATCTCTTTCGCATTAAGTTCCCCTTTCTAGTCTCTGCTTTGTCGGAAAGAGGACCTTCTGCTCAATGGAATTATACCACAAATTTCACGGCCGCAATAGCCCCCTCCGCTTTTCTATTTTGGATATATTTAGTATATTCCTATTATATTTTACTGTTATTTTTTGTCAATATATTTTACATAATTTCCTAGTAATAATTTTCCATCGTGTTGCTATTAATAAACCCCCGAAACGCCCGCCCCGAGGGCCAGCTCCGTATCCTCGAACCTGTCAAACACATGCATCAGTGTTTTCGACCCTTCATACGGATAGCGCAACTCAGAATTTGCAAGCAGCCTGTCCGATGTCGGCGTTCTCTTCAAAAACAGTTCATTACCGCAAATGTCACCTATCAGTTTTCCATTGAAATATACCAGGTATCCACCCATCATAGATTTTATGACGATCTCGCCCGTTGCAGAAAAAACCTCACGGACATATTCATTGAATTCGTTCATTATACCTGCCTCCTCTATTCATCGCCCCGCGCGCGCAGCCGCTCCAAATGCAGGTTCCCCAAATCCACGCCCAGGATCACCCGCACGATCCACACGAAGAACACAAGCACCAAAATCGGAATCACGCACGAAGTCACCAGCATCACCGCCGTCGCCTCCAAAAACCCGTTGATCTCCTCTTTCACCATGTTCGTGATTTCTTCCACCTTGTTCTTGATAATGGTCGTAAAGGTAATTCCTCTTTTCGCTTTCTTCGTTAATTGGATGCCGTAACTTCCAAGCTGTCCGGTTCCACGTGGCACCGGAGGAAAAGCACTTGGACGCCGGCAGATTTGGCTTCTTCCAGGGCGGTGCCAAACTCCGGGTGCGTGGATATGTTGGGGCGCACTTCCGCCACACCATCCACCTGTATCACGAAGGCCAGCATGGCTACGTACCCCGCCCGGGCCGCCGCTGCCAGCTCCCGCAGGTGTTTCACGCCCCGCTCCGTGGGCGCATCCGGGAAATACCCTACGCCGTCTATTTCCAGGGTGCAGCCCTTCACTTCCATAAGGTATTGCTGCTCGCCC
>CAMPBN010000101.1 GCA_946638265.1 uncultured Bacillota bacterium | reverse complement strand
CTCTGGCAGGCGACGAAAAGACAGGTGCTGCCATTATCATGAGAGCATTGGAAGAGCCTGTTCGTCAGATCGCTGAAAACGCAGGCTTCGAAGGCAGCGTAGTAGTAGCCAAGGTTAAGTCCAGCAAGCAGGGCGTTGGCTTCAACGCAGCAACAGAGCAGTATATGGATATGATCGGCGCAGGTATCGTAGACCCTGCCAAGGTTACAAGATCCGCTCTGCAGAATGCCGCTTCCGCTTCCGCAATGCTCCTCACCACAGAAGCTTGCGTATGCGATGTCAAGGAAGAAAATCCGGCCCCTGCCATGAACCCGGGAATGGGTGGCATGGGCGGCATGATGTAATATAATTAAATCTTGACGCAAAAAAGTCCATGGGCTAAAATAGTTCCATGGACTTTTTAATTGCATTTCTGATATTTGCGGCCTCCATGGTTGCAAGCATAATTTACGGGTTTTCGATGCTGATCCCGTTGATGGTGGGCTATTTTGCCTTTGCGGCAGTGGCTGTTTTCAGAGGGAACGGAGTATCGAAAATTTTTGCGTGCACTTTTTCGGGATGCAAAAAAGGTCTGGTAGTTGTAAAAATAATGATCTGCATCGGTATCCTCACGGCTATGTGGCGTGCGGGCGGTACCATCCTTTTCTTCGTATACTACGGAGCCAAGCTGATCACGCCGCACACCTTTATCCTCATGGCATTTTTGCTTTGCGGCATTCTGTCATACGCCCTGGGCACGTCCTTTGGCGTGGCAGGCACCATGGGTTATATACTGATGACCATAGCGGCAGCCGGAGACGCAAATCTGGTGATGACTGCTGGAGCGGTAATGTCCGGAATCTATGTGGGAGACAGATGCTCCTACGCTTCGTCCAGCGCAGCTCTCACGGCCATGCTGACGGAAACAACAATTGAAAAAAATGTGCCCCTCATGTTAAAGACAAGCTGGATAGCTACGCTGCTTTCGGCCGTTCTTTATGCGGGGCTTTCGTATTTTTACCCGGCAGGCGGTACGGATGAAAGCATACTCGATGCCATCACGGCAGAGTACAGCATCGCATGGCCGACTCTGATCCCGGCGCTGATCATGTTCATCATGCCGCTTTTCAGAGTCCCTGTATGGATCACTATGCTCATCAGCGCCGCGTGCGCATTCGGCTGCGCAGTTTTCTTGCAGGGCGAGACTTTCCTGCACATGCTCTTTGTGTGCCTGACAGGGATGCCAAAGGGTGACGGCCAAATCAGCAGTCTCCTCTCCGGCGGCGGGATATATTCGATGCTGGAAATCAGCCTGATACTTCTCATATCCTGTTCTTATTCGGAAATCTTTGAAGAGGCGGATATGTTGAAGGAAGTGACTGAAAAGATGAGCAGACTCATCGGCAGGGTGGGGAGATTTGTCGCTACCTTCATTATCGGCAATCTGGCGTGCGGTCTTTTCTGTAATCAGACCATCGGCGATATCGTGGCGGTGGATGTTCTTAACAAGGCGTACAGAGAATCGGGCGGCGACAGCGACGAGTTTGCCATGGATATTGAAAACACTTTGATTTTGACGGCCGGGCTGATACCGTGGTGTCTGGCATGCAAGGTGCCCCTTACGCTATTGGGCGCTGACATAAGGAGCCTGCCATTCTCGTTCTTTTTGTATCTCATTCCGATTACTTATCTTTTCACAAAAAGGTGGTTTTTTGGGAGCGCTCGTGGTAAAATATGAAGAACGTTTTGTGTGTAAAAAAAGAAAGATGAGGAGATTATGACAGAAAATACGAAGAAGCATTCCCGGTTCAAAAAGAACCTTCCGATAATCATAATAATCATCGTTTTGGCACTGGTGACGCTGACATTTTTCGGCGACATGATCAGAGCGCATATCCGGGGCGAGGACTCGGTGGAGACCATTTCCATCGACGGGAAGCCGGGTGACGGGAAAATGACCCCGCCGGGTGTGGAAAAGCCAAATGACCCGCCAAAAGAGCCGGAAAAGACTCCGGAAGAGCTGGCGGCAGATTTGGCACAGGTTTCGGACACTTCCAATTCCACTACATTTTATGACACACCCTATGTGCCGGAAGGCGCAGATGTAAACCTGCAGCTGATCAACAAAGTATGCGGTGTGGGCAAGGATTACAAGCCTGCAAACCTGCAGCTGACCAAATACAGAGCAACCGACAGAGCCGAGGCCAACCAGTATATGGTGGACTATGCGGCAGATGCCATGGACGCAATGATCGAAGGTGCCATGAAGGAAGGCTACACCATCCTGGTGACTACAGCCTACAGATCCTACAGCATGCAGAGCACGCTTTATAACAACTATGTGGCAAAGGACGGCCAGGCGGCAGCAGACAGATACAGTGCGCGCCCGGGCACATCCGAGCACCAGAGCGGACTGGCATCAGACCTGACTTCACCTTCTGTGGGGGGCAGACTGACCAACGACTTTGCTGATACAGACGAAGGCAAGTGGCTGAAAGAACACTCTTGGGAATACGGATTTATCAAGCGTTTCCCTGAAGACGGGGAAGCCATTACGGGCTATATGCACGAAGCATGGCACTACCGCTATGTGGGCAGGGAAGCGGCCGAATACATCATGAAAAACGGCCTGACTCTTGAGGAATATATAGCCGAAAAATTTTAGAAGACATGAAAATTAGCCTGCGGAGTTTCTTCGCAGGCTATAATAGAAAAACAGAGTATATGGAAAAGGAGATTGGAGGAAATATGGCAGAGTTTTTTAAAGAACCATCAAGAACATTCAGTGAGTATCTTTTGGTACCGGGGTATTCTTCAAAGGAGTGTACCAAAGAAAACGTTTCATTGAAAACGCCTATCGTGAAGTATAAGAAGGGGCAGGAACCCGAGATATCGCTGAATATCCCGCTGGTATCCGCCGTAATGCAGTCCGTATCGGACGATCGTCTGGCCATTGCGCTGGCAAAAGAAGGCGGACTCAGCTTTATATTTGTAAGCCAGTCCATCGAAAGTCAGGCCGCTATGGTAAAACGTGTCAAGGACTACAAGGCCGGTTTTGTTAAGAGCGATTCCAACCTGCGTCCGGACCAGACACTGGCGGATGTTCTCGCGCTGAAGGAAAAGAGCGGACATTCCACGGTAGCCATTACTGAAGACGGCACTTCCGAAGGCAAATTGGTGGGTATTGTCACAAGCCGTGATTATCGTGTCAGCCGTATGTCTATCGACCAGAAAATTTCCACTTTCATGACACCGTTTGAAAATCTTGTCTATGCGGAAGAGGGCATCACGCTGAAAGAAGCCAACGATGTGATCTGGGATCATAAGCTCAATTCCCTGCCTGTAATCGACAAGAAAGGCAGATTGCTCTACTTCGTATTCCGCAAGGACTATGAGGCGCACAAATCCAATCCCAACGAGCTTTTGGACCAGCACAAGCGCTATATGGTAGGTGCCGGTGTTAACACCAGAGACTATGAGGAACGTATTCCGGCTCTGGTAGAGGCAGGTGCAGACATCCTCTGCATCGACTCTTCCGAAGGTTATTCCGAGTGGCAGGCAGACACCATCCGCTTTGTCCGCGAAAAGTACGGCGACAGTGTGAAGATCGGCGCCGGCAATGTGGTAGACGCAGAAGGTTTCAGATTCCTGGCAGAAGCAGGAGCTGACTTTGTCAAGATCGGTATCGGCGGCGGGTCCATCTGTATCACACGTGAGGCCAAGGGTATCGGACGCGGCCAGGCTACTGCAGTTATCGAGGTGGCAAAGGCCAGAAACGAATATCTGAAAGAAACAGGCATCTACGTGCCGATTTGCTCCGACGGCGGTATCGTGCACGACTATCATATGACTCTGGCGCTGGCAATGGGTGCCGACTTCCTGATGCAGGGAAGATATTTTGCAAGATTTGACGAATCCCCGACCAGCAAGCTGATGATCAACGGCACATATGTGAAGGAATATTGGGGCGAAGGCTCCAACCGTGCCCGCAACTGGCAGAGATACGACCTGGGCGGAGATGCCAAGCTTTCATTTGAGGAAGGCGTGGATTCCTATGTTCCTTATGCAGGCCCTCTCAGCGACAACGTTCGCCTGTCGCTTTCCAAAGTCAAGTCCACCATGTGCAACTGCGGCGCACTCAGCATTCCTGAGCTGCAGGAAAAAGCCAAGCTGACTCTGGTATCTGCCACATCCATCGTGGAAGGCGGCGCACACGACGTTATCCTGAAGGATACTGCAGAGCGCAGATAGGCTGCAAAGACAGCAAAGACTACGAAGCGAAGGTTTTGAAAATAAAGTTTAGGAGATTTCAATGGAAAAAGAAATGATAATTGTGCTGGACTTTGGCGGCCAGTACAACCAGCTGATAGCAAGAAGAGTGAGAGAATGCGGCACATATTGTGAAGTACATCCGTACACTTTGCCGCTTGCCGAAATAAAAGCGAAGAACCCGAAGGGCATCATCTTCACCGGCGGCCCGAACAGTGTTTACGGAGACGATTCTCCTCAGGCAGACCCTGAGATTTACAGGATGGGCGTGCCTGTTTTCGGCATCTGCTATGGAGCACAGCTTTTAGCTCACCAGCTTGGCGGCGTGGTGAAGACCGCGCCCGTATCCGAATACGGGAAAACCGAAGTAAAATATGAAAAGTCCGGCAGGCTCTTTACTACCCTCACAGGCGAAGAAGGACGCCCGGATATCACAACTGTATGGATGAGCCATACCGACTATATCGAAAAGGTGCCGGAAGGCTTCAAAATCACAGCCACCACACCGGTTTGCCCTGTGGCGGCCATGGAATGTCCTGAAAAGGGATTTTATGCCACACAGTTCCATCCGGAAGTAATGCATTCCAAGGAAGGCTTCAAGATGATGAAAGCCTTTGTGGATGATGTTTGCGGCTGTAGCGGTCAGTGGAGAATGGACTCCTTCGTGGAAGATACCATCAAAGCT
>CAMPBN010000100.1 GCA_946638265.1 uncultured Bacillota bacterium | reverse complement strand
TCCCGTCAAACACCCCGTCAAACGGCTCTTTGGCAGTGCCTATCGGCGCGAAATTGCCGCCGGCCCAGCTGCCTTCAGACCTGGCAGACGTGGTGCAATAGTCGTCATCTATTTTGATATCGCAAGCAAGGATGAAAAATTCTCCTTCTCCGATGTGTTCTCTTACATGATTCAGCTGGGCCGCATTGCGGATCACGAACGGATCGCCCTTGGAGCCTCTGCCTTCGTCAAAGGTGACATCACCTTTGCAGGAGCAGCCTTTGTCACTGCCATCCACCTTTTCGCTCTTTACAGCCTTGATGTCTGCACCGCAGCTCTTGGTGAAAATCGTACCCTTGATATTGCTGCCCGTATCCGGAGTTACAGCGCCGTCTGTGGTGGACGGCACGGGCGTCGGCGTCGGCACGCTTGTCCCGCTCTGCTTTGGCCCCAGTATCCTGGACTCGTTCTTCACCACATTCAGCAGCAGTGTCGCCGCCTCCGCCCTCGTCAGGGCGCTGGTAGGGTTGAATGACGTGGTACCATCAGGATTGGACGCGCCCTGCATATATCCGCGGACAAAAACTTTTTCCACATGCGACTTCGCCCAGTCCGCGATGTCAGCCTTGTCCTTGATGGCGTTGTACTTTGCTTCGCCTGTCTGCATGGTCTCGTAGGTCATCTGCTTGTCCGGATCTATGATGGAAGAAACTATTTTGGCCGCCTCCTGGCGCGTGATCATCAGCCCGATACCGAAGGAATCGTACCCGTCCTTCTCCTTGGTGGTCGTACCGTTCGTGATACCGGCGGCCACGGCCTTTTTCACCGTATCCGCATACCACTCAGTGGTCACCACGTCGCAGAATTTACTGATATCCACACCCGTAGTGTCCGGCTGCGCAGACAGCACCTTCACCACCAGCGTGAAAAATTCCTGCCGCGTCATCAGATTGTCCGGCTTGTAAAGGTATGTGCCGTCATATTGCTGATAGCCGCTGACTATCCCTCTGGAAGCCGCATCCTTGACGATGCTTTCGCTCCAGTGGCCCGCAATATCCGTGAAATTCAAAGTGGCGGCCGATGCAGTCATCGGCACCATCGTCAGGATCATCACGAGCACCAAAATCATCGCTGTTAGTCTCTTCATGTTAATCTCCTCTCGTTTACAACTCTCTTTTCTCTTCATACTCTCTGTTCGCACGGCTGCGGGTGTCGGGAATGTCTGACAGGCTCGCCTCGCCGCGATACAGCTTCCCGGCAAATTCCTGGACATTGATAGGATGAGTTTCATACTCCTCCTCATCCATCTCCTCCACCTCGCGGCGCATCTCCTCATAGCGCCTCCGGTCGTAGTTGCTGCGGGCCTTCTCCCGCGAAATCTCACCATGCCGCTCGCGCCTTTCTCTGGCGGTCCTCGCCATGGCAAAGGTGAAAAGCAATGTGATGACTGCAAAGATCATATAATCCCGCTGCAGCACCGAGTGGGTCGCTATGCGGTATATCATATAAATCCCGACCAGGATTTCCGCCACTCCCATATATCTCGAAATCATTCGCGCCTCCAAATTTACATATTTGCCTTATTTTACCAGACCGCTCCTGCTCAATGTCAAAAAAGGGGACTCCCCCACGGTCGCCCCCCTATTAACTATTTAGCCGGTTTCCATCCGGATTTCAGATCCACGATGCGGTTGAAAATCCTGTTCTCGTCGCTGTACAGCTTGGCATCGGCAATGTAATAGCCATGGCGGAAGAACTGGAAGCGCTCTCCTGCCTTGGCGTCCTTGATAGCCGGCTCGGCATAAGCGTCGATGACTTCCATGGAATTTTCGTTGAATATCATCTTGTCGCCGCCTTCAGGATCGTCGATCATCAGGTGGCCGTAATTTCTTATTTTGATCGGCACAGCAGTAGCTGCATCCACCCAGTGGATGGTCCCCTTGACCTTGCGGCCTTCAAAGCCGGAGCCCGAGCGGGTCTCAGGGTCGTAAGTGCAGTGCAGCTCCTTGATGGAACCGTCGTCGTTCTTGACTACTTCCTGACAAGTGATAAAGTATGCTCCCTTGAAGCGCACTTCGTTGCCCGGGAAGAGGCGGAAATACTTCTTTTCCGGCACTTCCATGAAGTCGTCGCCATCCACCCACAGCTCACGGGAGAACGGAACCTGACGAGTGCCCATCTCAGGCACTTCCTTGCTGTTTTCTATTTCCATCATTTCGGTCTGGCCTTCAGGATAGTTAGTAATAATCACCTTAATTGGTTTTTCTACCACATTTCTGGAAGGCACGCGGGTCTTCAGATCCTCACGCACGCAATGCTCCAGCAGGCTCATTTCCACTGTGGAATTAGCCTTGGCCACGCCGATGCGCTCGCAAAAATCGCGAACAGCCTCAGGCGTATAACCTCTGCGGCGGATACCCGCAATGGTCGGCATGCGCGGATCGTCCCAACCTTCCACCACGCCGTCGTCCACGAGCTTTTTCAGGTATCTCTTGGACATTACGGTATTGGTCAGGTTCAGACGCGCAAATTCTATCTGCTGCGGCGGCTGCGGCCATCTGCCCACCTTCTCGATCACCCAGTCGTAGAGCGGTCTGTGGTCCTCAAACTCCAGCGTGCAGATGGAGTGCGTGATTCCCTCCACAGCGTCCTCGATCGGATGCGCGAAGTCGTACATCGGGTAGATGCACCATTTGTCGCCCGTATTGTGATGCTCTGCATGCACGATACGATAAATGATAGGGTCTCTCATATTGATATTAGGCGATGCCATGTCGATCTTGGCGCGGAGCACCATCTGACCGTCCTCATATTTGCCCGCCTTCATCTCTTCGAAAAGCTTGAGATTTTCCTCGACGCTGCGGTTTCTGTAAGGTGACTCCTTGCCCGGCTCTTTCAGCGTGCCGCGGTATTCCTTGATTTCCTCAGGCGTGAGCTCACACACATAGGCCAGCCCCTTCTTGATCAGGTCCACGGCGCAGTCGTACATGATGTCAAAATAGTCGGAAGCCCAGAGGCGCTTGTCCCACTGGAATCCCAGCCATCTCACGTCTTCTTCGATGGAATTGATATATTCGATATCCTCTTTTTCAGGATTGGTGTCATCATATCTGAGGTTGCACTTGCCGCCATATTTCTGCGCCGTCGAGAAATTCAGGCATATGGACTTGGCGTGCCCGATATGAAGGTAGCCGTTCGGCTCCGGCGGAAAGCGGGTGTAAACCCTGTCTCCGTTTTTCCCGGTTTCCAGGTCGTGGTCGATGATATTGTGGATAAAATTGGTTTTTTCCATTTCCGGCATTTTCATACCCTCCGTTAGTCTTAAAATTCGGAATCAGTATAGCACAAATCCCGTTGATTTTCAATTTTCATGGCATAAGGCCAAAGTTTTTGCGTAAGGCAATTTCTGCCCGCGCGCTCTTGATACTTACTTCTTGATCCTGCTGATGGTTTTGCCGCCGTCCAGCAGCTCGATTTCACCGCCCGCGTGGCGCTTTACCTTGAAGACGTCGCCTTCCTTGGCGTTGTTCCAGATGTCCTCCGGCACGTCAAACTCGCAGGTGCCGATCTTCTTTCCGGAAACCACCAGGATGTAATGCCCGGTGCGCTGACCCTCGCGCTCGCCGTTGGAAAGCTTCACATCACCCCATTCGGCTTTGTGGTCTTTGCCTCTTGTATCAACGCTGCGGCACTCTATCCATTTCCAGATGCTGTAATAGTACTTGGTCTGGTAAACCGGCTCGTCCACGTAGACAGGCTCTTCGTGGGTCTCGGTGTAGTATTCGGTGGTGTAGACCGGGACTTCGTGCGGCACTTCTTCGAACTTGCCGTTGCCCAGGTCTTTGTATTCGTACTCGGTCTCGTAATGGTCGATGACCTCGCGGGATTTCTCCTCGGTGATGGTATCGTAATGATCGAGGACTTTATCGTAATGGTGAATTTCGCTGGCCTTTGACTTCAGCTCGGCCCCCGCCGGCAGCTCCCAGGCGCTCTCCTCCACGTTCTGGTAGCTTTCGATGGCAATGCTGCGCTCCCATTTGAAGTCGTCCACTGTGGCTTTGCCGCCCTTTGGCATCAGCGCCAGGATCAGCGCAATCAGCACTACGCCGACAACAGCCAGGATCTTAAATCTCTTACTCTTGGCTCTGGATTTTTCCAGTTCGCGGTCCCTCTCATGGGCTTTGGCCTCTTTGGCGGCCGCTTTTTCATCGGCTTCTCTTCGGATGTCGTGGTAATTTTTCTCGCTATCGGCGCGGGAAGCCCCGCAGCTCTTGCATTCCTCGGCATCCGCCGGATTCAGCGAATCGCAGAAAGAACAGTACCAGTCGGCCTCTCTGGATGCATGCGCCGCCTCTTCCTCCGAAAGATATTCCACGCTGTCCTTCATATAAAATTTCACATCTTCGCCACGTGGCTTGCCGCATCCCGGGCAGTCACGCAAATCGCCGTCAATACCTTTGGTACCGCAATACGCACAATCCCAGTAGCCTTTCACCAGTTTGTTCATAATATGTCTCCTCATATAATACATTCAAAGCGGCGCCTGCCGCATCGCCCGCAACTCAGGCCACGCTCACCGCATCGCCTGCAAATCAGACCACACCTGCCGCATCGCCTATTTGCAATAAACGCTTCGACTCGCGCCCGCCGCATTCCTGCCGCCGCGGCGCTCTCTGCATTTCAGTATACCACAAAGTTCACACTTTTCCCTAATAAAATGCCACAACTTTTAATTTTTGCCTGCTTGTCTTATGCAGTTCCGGCCTCATGATATGCATCTCCACCTCCGTAACATGCATTTTCGGCCGATTTTGCGCGTGCTTCCCCGAATTTACAAATCTCGGTGCGTGTAACAAGGCTTTATTTGTAAATTTGCTGCATTTTCCTGAATTTCCCTGGTGTATGCTGGATTCTTATTAAACTCCATCTATTTTTGGAAGCGGAAATTTCCGCAAAACCAAGCATTT
>CAMPBN010000099.1 GCA_946638265.1 uncultured Bacillota bacterium | reverse complement strand
ACATCAGATATCTGAAGGAGAAAGTGGATGCAGGCGTGGATTTTATGACCACACAGATGTTTTTCGACAACAATCTTCTCTACAATTTCCTTTACAAAATAAGAGAAGCAGGCATCACAGTGCCGATTTTGCCGGGTATCATGCCCATCACCAACGGCAATCAGGTAAAACGTGCAATCGAGCTTTCGGGCTCTTTTATGCCTGTGCGCTTCAAAGCGCTGGTAGATAAATTCGGCGACAAGCCGGAAGCTATGAAGCAGGCGGGAATCGCTTATGCCACGGATCAGATCATAGACCTTTATGCCAACGGGATAAGGCATGTGCATGTATATTCCATGAACAAACTTGATGTGGCAGCTGCCATTCTTTCCAATGTTTCCAACCTTTTGGGCTAGGAGGGACTATGGCTTTTCAGGTTATGACCAAAAATTTTGAAGCTCCTCCGGTAAATCCGAGCGAAATTTTCCGTTATGCCTTTTGCGGCAAAAATCCCGCAGAAGATGTGCGGATTCTGGCAATGGCATCCGTCGAGGAAGCATTGCCTGTCTGCAGCTACAAGGTTTGCTATGTCAGGATGCCGATAATCCGCGAAGAAGGGGCTTTGGACCTCGGATTTGGCAAAATCAAATCTGAGGGACTGTATTCCAATCTTGAGGGATGTAACGAAGCTGTTATCTTTGCTGCCACCATCGGCATAGGAATGGACAGGCTGATATCCAAATATGGCAGGATTTCCCCCTCCAAAAGCGTAATGATGCAGGCTATCGGGGCAGAGCGCATAGAAGCTCTTTGCGATGCGTTTAACAGAGAAATTGACATGGAGGCATGCAGCGAAGGCAAAGGGACTGTTTTCAGATACAGCCCCGGCTACAGAGATTTTTCGTTGACTTATCAAAGGGGGATTTTCGATCTTTTGAAATGCAATACTGCCATCGGTCTTTCATTAAATGACAGCATGCTGATGTCTCCGTCCAAGTCCGTGACCGCGATCATCGGTATTTCGGAAGATCCTGAGCAAAGATGCAGCAAAGAAAAATGCGAGCGCTGCGACAAAAAGGACTGTGAATTCAGATTTTGGGAGAAAAGATAATCACATGGATGTAAGAGAATATATTAAAAACAATATAACACTTCTTGACGGCGGAATGGGCACGCTGCTGCAGGCGGCGGGACTGAAGCCGGGAGAATATCCCGAGCGCTGGAACATTTCGCATTCACAGGTTATCGTCAATTTGCAAAAAGCATATTTTGATGCAGGCAGCAACATTGTGTGCACAAATACCTTCGGAGCCAACGGATTGAAGTTCGAAAAGCAGGAATTGGAGGAGATAATCCGTGCTGCCGTAAGCAATGCAAAGCTGGCAAGAGAGCAGAGCAAAGGCACACAGGAAAAATTCATCGCTCTCGACATAGGCCCATGCGGAAAGCTGCTGAAACCTTACGGAGACTTGGAATTTGAAGATGCAGTGACATTGTTCAAAGAAGTAGTTAATATAGGTGTTAAGTCGGAAGTTGACTTAATTCTCATCGAAACGATGAATGACAGCTACGAAACCAAAGCTGCGCTTCTTGCAGCCAAGGAAGCTTCGAGCCTGCCGGTTTTTGTTTCCAACGCCTATGGCGAAGACAGCAAACTAATGACAGGCGCATCTCCTGCAGCTATGGTGGCCATGCTGGAAGGAATGCACGCGGACGCTATAGGCGTGAACTGTTCGCTGGGGCCGAATGCACTAAAACCTGTTATCAGGGAATATCTGAAATATGCGTCTGTACCGGTATTGATGAAACCAAATGCAGGCCTGCCGAAAATCGAAAACGGTATCACGGTCTTTGATATCACACCGGAAGAATTCGCCGAAGAAGTATCTTCCCTGGTGGGCGAAGGCCTCCGTATATGCGGCGGCTGCTGCGGCACCACCCCGGAATATATCAGTCTTCTGCGAAAGAAGACTGAAGGGCTTAAGCCTGTAGACACAGGCGAAAAGAACCATACACTGGTTTCTTCCTACACCCACGCCGTGGAATTTTGCGATGTTCCGCTGCTGATCGGCGAACGCATCAATCCTACGGGCAAGAAGCGGTTCAAACAGGCGCTTATCGAAAATGACATGGATTATATCCTGACGGAAGGCATCAGCCAGCAGGATATGGGCGTCCACATTTTAGATGTGAATGTGGGGCTGCCGGATATAGATGAAGAAGATATGATGAGAAGGGTTGTGTCCGAGCTTCAGGCTGTTATCAACCTTCCTCTTCAGATTGATACTTCCAACGCCCGGGCCATGGAAGCCGGGCTCAGGATTTACAACGGAAAGCCTCTTGTAAATTCCGTCAACGGCAAAAAGGAAAGCATGGAAGCAATCTTCCCGCTGATCCAAAAATACGGCGGAGTGGCTATTGCGCTCACACTCGATGAAAACGGAATCCCTGCGACAGCCGATGGAAGAATTGAAATTGCTAAAAAAATCTTAAATAAAGCAAAAGAATATGGTATTTCCGCAAAAGATATCGTGTTCGATCCGCTGGCGCTGACCATCAGTGCGGACGGCGGCGCTGCCTTGGCTACATTGGAGTCGCTTGAAAGGATCAGGAAAGAGCTGGGTTGCTACACGTCGCTTGGTGTATCCAATATTTCTTTCGGACTTCCGTCGAGAGATGCGGTAAACAGCACTTTCTTCGCAAATGCTCTGGAAAGAGGGCTTTCGGCAGCCATCATGAATCCGTTCTCGGCTGACATGCTGAAGGTGTATTTTGCTCACAAGGCTCTCCACGGTATGGACGAAGCCTGCGAGACTTATATTGATTTCATGACCAACATCCTGCCGGGACTTTGCCCGAAAGAGCAGGAAAAGCCGGAAAGCGCGGGAAATGCTCAAGGCGGTGCGGTATCGGATGAAAATGATATTACACCTCTCAAAAAGGCGATAATAAAAGGTCTGAAGGACCAGGCAGGCTCTGTTACAAAAGGTCTGATCGGCAATGCGGATCCGCTGGATATCATACAAAGTGAGATTATCCCGGCCCTTGATATAGTGGGCAAAGGATACGAAGAAAAGAGAGTTTATCTGCCGCAGCTTTTGATGAGCGCGGAGGCTGCAAAAGCGGCGTTTGAAGTGATAAAATCCGCTGCCGGAGTCAAAAATGAAAACCGTAACACAAAATCCACGTGCGTTATCGCTACGGTGGCAGGAGATATTCACGATATCGGCAAGAATATCGTAAAGCTTCTTTTGGAAAATTACGGCTTTAATGTAATAGATCTGGGAAAAGACGTGCCTTCGGATGATATTGTGGAGGCTGTAATAAAGGAGCACGCGCCGATTTGCGGGCTTTCAGCCCTGATGACCACAACGGTGCCTGCCATGCACGAAACTATCGTGAAACTTCGCGAAAAAGCGCCTTGGTGCCGCGTAGTGGTAGGAGGCGCCGTTCTCAATCGGGATTATGCCAGCAGCATAGGCTCTGACAAATATGCAAAAGATGCAATGGAAACCGTGCGTTATGCGGAAACGGTGGATGAAGAAAAATAAAATCACAGGAGGTAAAAAATGTCCATAGCAGATAAGATTACGATTAATACTCACAGCAGTATCAGAATAGAAGGGGAGAGAGTTTGCTACTTCGACCCTTACGGGATCGAAGAGTATAAGGGGGATGCGGATTTTGTTTTCCTCACTCACGATCATTATGATCATTTTGATGAAGCATCATTAAAAAATGTTATCAACCCGCACACCATCTTTGTGGTTCCGAATCCTTTGAGAGACAAGCTCCTGGATATGAATGTGCCTTGGGGACAGCTTGAAGCCATGCTTCCGGACGAAAAAATCGAAGTGGACGGGCTGCCTGTGGAAGCCGTTTCAGCTTACAATACGCTGAAGCCTTTCCATCCGAAATTCAGCCGCTGGCTTGGCTATATCGTGACTCTTGGCGGTGAGCGCATCTATGTGGCAGGTGATACCGATATTACCGAAGAAGCAAAGGGCGTCAGCTGCGATATCGCGCTCCTTCCTTGCGGCGGTATGTATACAATGGATGCTGCACAGGCTGCCGAACTTGCCAACACCATCAAACCGAAAATTGCCATTCCGACTCACTACGGCACCGTAGCAGGCAAGCCGGAAGACGGAGAAACATTTAAGAGCCTGGTGAATAAAGGCATTGAAGTGCGAATTCTGGTGGAGAAATAAATCCTTATTGACACAGGCGGAAGGATTTCTTAAAATGTTCTTAATACATTTTTCGACAAGCAAGAGATAGGATTACACAACGATGAAAAAGGTTAAACTTGGCAGAACAGGATTGGAAGTAAGTAAGGCGGGCTTTGGCGTGCTGACGGTAGGCTCCACGCAGCTGAATCTTTCCGTGGATGAAGGCGCGGAGGTTCTTCGTTATGCGCTTGAAAAGGGCATCAATTTCCTAGATACGGCCCAGTATTACAGAACATATCCATATATCAGAAAAGCTTTGGAAGGCACCAATTTCGAGCCTGTTATATGCTCCAAATGCCTCAAGCCCGGCTACAGAGATATGGTGGAAGCTATCGAAGAAGCGCGCAGAGAACTGAATCGCGATGTGATCGATATTTTCCTGCTCCACGAGCTGACTACCATCAAGGAATACGAATTCAGAGCCGCTGCCATGCAGGCTTTGGTAGACGCCAAAGAAAAGGGCTGGGTGAAACATATCGGAATTTCCACACATTATGTGGACGTGGCTGCTTTCATGGCTGAGCAGCCTGAAATCGAAGTGATTTTCCCGCTCATCAATTATATGAGTTTGGGCATTCGCGACAATCGCAGCGCAGACGGCACAGGAACGCGTACAGACATGGCCGCTGCCATCAGACGTGCTGCCGCCAACGGCAAAGGTGTTTTCGGAATGAAGGCCTTCGGAGGCGGAAATCTGACAGGCAGCTACAGAGAAGCTCTGGACTATGTTTACGGTCT
>CAMPBN010000098.1 GCA_946638265.1 uncultured Bacillota bacterium | reverse complement strand
GCAGGAGTCCCGGTGAAGGTGGCAGCCAAGACAGGTACGGCGGAAAAATCCGGCGTCATCCAGCCGCCTGACGAAGTGGAATATATCAGGCAGCATCTTTCGCAACTGGTGCGCGGCGTGACTATGGACCAGGTGGAAGCCGAGATGAACAGGCTGATGAGCGATGAAGCCGACAGATATACTTCAAGGGCTCTGGCGGTGGATACTGCAGTGAAAAACCTTTCCGGCGGCACTGTCACACAGGCCAGAATAAATCAATGGAAAGCAGAATATGACAACTTCGCGTGGGTTATCTGCGTGGCGCCTGCGGACAATCCGCAGATTGCTGTAGCCTCACTGGTCTTCCAGGGCGGTACGGCAGGCTATGCGGCACCTGCGGTAAGAGAGGTTATCGGAAAATATCTGCAGCTGGACAAAAAATATCAGGATTTTTCTCTAAGCGCGGGATTGAACTAAAATAACAGGAGTATCTAATGAGTGAAGTAATACTTATAACATCTGGAAAAGGCGGCACAGGCAAGAGCACCTTTACGGTCAACCTCGGAGCAGTGCTGGCTCAGCAGGGCTACAAAGTGGCGCTGCTGGATATGGATATGGGTATGCGAAATCTGGATCTATATATGGGGCTTGAAAACAACGTGGTTTACGACGTATCTGATGTGGTGAACGGAGTTTGCCGCATCAAACAGGCACTGATCAAGGACAAACGTTTTGCAGAGCTTTATCTGATGCCTTCACCGCCGCATAGGGACGACGGCACCGTGACGCCGCTCCATATGCGAGTACTGTGCGAGAGATTGAAAGAAAGATTTGATTATATCCTGATAGATTCACCTCCGGGCATCGACGACGGCTTCGTGCTGGCAGCAGCCGGAGCAGATAAGGCAGTCATATTGACATTGCCGGAATTTGCGGCAGTGAGGGATGCGGACATGGCGGATACCGCGCTCATGGCCCTGGGTATCAGAAAGAGGCTGTGCGTGGTCAACAAAGTAGTGGCGGAATTGATGGGAACCGGGCTGGTGCCTTCCATCAGCGAAATCGCTCAGATGCTCAAGCCTGAAATCGCAGGATTCATCCAATATGATGAAAATATCATGGTGGCCACCAACAACGGCCTTCCGATAGTTTGCAAAAAGGACAGTTATATTAGCGAAAACTTCCGCAATATAGCAAACAGAATTATGGAATATTGATAAAAAGCCCAAAGCGTTCACGAGTACGCCTTGGGCTTTTATTTTTGAATATGATTCGGACAGGTCGCAGAGACAGGGAAATCAGAAATTGATCTGCTTTGACCGCATGCCTACCGAAAGCACCAGCCCCATTGCTATCATGGATGCCAGCACCGATGAGCCGCCCGAAGATATGAAAGGCAGTGTGATACCGGTTACAGGCATGATGCCCATGGACATGGCAATGTTTTCAAACACCTGAAAGCCGAAGCTCCCGATAAAACCAACGGCAATCAATGCGCCGTAGAGGTCGATGGAATTTTTGGCTATGATGGCGATGCGATAGAGGAATACGGTGAAAAGCCCGATAAGGATCAGGCCTCCGATGAGTCCCAGCTCTTCACATATAACCGAGAAGATGAAGTCGGATTTTTGCACCGGCAGAAAATCCAATCCTTTTTGAGTACCCTGGAAAAGTCCTTTGCCCCAAAAACCGCCCGAACCGATGGCAATCTTGCTCTGCAGCACCTGGTAGTTGCCGGGAAGCGAAAGATTGGAAGGGTGGAGAAATGCGTCGATTCGCTCCTTCTGGTGTGATGCCATGAAGCGGTAGGCCAGAGGGACCATCAGCATAAAGATGAATGCCAGCTTGGCAAAGAGCTTGTAGTCCACACCCGCAAAGAAAAGCATTACCACCCAGATTACGCAAAATACGATGGCGGAGCCCAGGTCTTCCTTCAGAACGATGACTATAAAAGGCGCTCCGAAAAGAGCAGCTTTGATGATACCTTTGAGGTTGTCCAGAGTGTCTCTGTACTTTGAAAAATACACAGCCATCAGAATAACAAAAGTGATCTTTACAAATTCGGAAGGCTGGAGAGTGATGACACGGAGATTGATCCAGGAGCGGGCGCCGTACTGTTCGAGCCCCAGTCCGGGGATGTAAACCGTGAGCAGGAAAATCAGGGAAGCAGCATATATGATCTTGTAGGATTCTTCGTAAATTTTGTAGTCTATGGAAAGAACCACCGTAAGGCATGCAAAGCCCAGAATATAGGCCACTGCCTGGACTATAACATCCTTAGAAAATACGAAACCGTTGTCGTAGGTGGTGCTGCCTATCATAACAACGGATATTACGGCCATGGCTAAAATCAGACCTAAAATTGTTTTGTCTAAGTTTTTTAAAAGATTTCCAAAATAGTTCATGTTTACTCCCAGTCTGCTTGACAATTTCCTGACGCAAATATTATAATATAGTTTGTGTGATTATATCAAGATTTAATTGATTTACATAGCAAAAAACAACAAAAAAGGAGGTGTATTAATGCCGACAGTAACGAGCATTATTATTGCAATTGTTACCCTTATTTTAGGGCTTTTATTCGGATATATCATCAGAAAATCCACCGCAGAAAAGACTATCGGAAGTGCCGAGCTCAAGGCCAAAAATCTGCTCCTTGATGCGGAGAACAAAGCTGAGACGATCAAAAAGGAAATTACAATTGAAGCAAAAGAAGAAGCGCACAGACTTCGCAGCGAAGCAGAGCGCGACGCAAAAGAAAGACGCAGTGAGATTCAGCGCTCTGAAAAGCGCCTGATCCAGAAGGAAGAGGCCATCGACAAGAAGCTGGAAAGCATCGAACGCAAGGAAGAGAGCATTTCAGCCAAGGAGGCTGCAGCCGTCCAGAAAAACAAGGAAATAGAAGAGGTTCTCCAGAAGCAGCTCACAGAGCTGGAGAGTATTTCGGGATATTCCGTTGAGGATGCCAAGAAAATCCTTCTGAACAACTGTGAAAAGGAAATCCGCTACGAGGCCAGCGTCATGATCAAGGACATCGTGAGCAAGGCCAAGGAGGAGGCAGACAAGCAGGCAAAGGAAATCATCACTTCCGCGATCCAAAGATGCGCGGCAGACCATGTAACCGAAAGTACTGTTTCCGTAGTGCCGCTTCCAAATGATGAAATGAAGGGCCGCATCATCGGTCGTGAAGGTCGTAACATCAGAGCGATAGAAACACTCACAGGTGTGGAACTGATCATCGATGATACTCCTGAAGCCGTTATCCTTTCGGGCTTTGACCCGGTAAGACGTGAGATTGCACGTATCGCACTGGAAAAGCTCATTGTGGACGGACGTATCCACCCGGCCAGAATCGAAGAAATGGTAGAGAAGGCCGAGAAGGAAGTAAATTCCGTTATCAAGGAAGAAGGAGAGCAGGCTACTTTCGAAGTGGGAGTGCACAACCTGCATCCTGAAATCATCAAGCTTCTGGGAAGACTCAAATACAGAACTTCATACGGGCAGAATGTACTCAAGCATTCCGTTGAGGTGGCTCATCTGGCAGGCCTGATGGCCGGCGAGCTGGGGCTGGATGTGAAGATGGCAAAGAGAGCCGGACTTCTCCACGATATCGGTAAGGCACTGAACCACGAATTCGAAGGAACTCACGTAGATTTGGGTGTTGACATCCTGAAGAGATACAAAGAGTCCGAGGTGGTCATCAATGCGGTGGCAGCACACCACGGCGACTATGAGCCGAAAACCATGGAAGCTGTGCTGGTAGCGGCAGCCGATGCACTTTCCGCAGCAAGACCGGGTGCAAGACGCGAAACTCTCGACACTTACATCAAGAGACTGGAAAAGCTGGAGGAAATCGCAAATACTACTCCGGGCGTGGAAAATTCATATGCGATCCAGGCAGGGCGCGAGATTAGAGTTATCTGTAAGCCAAACCAGGTTAAGGATGAAGAAATTGCCATGCTTGCACGTGAGATCAGTAAGAAGATCGAAGGAGAGCTGGAGTATCCGGGCCAGATTAAGGTTAATGTCATCAGAGAGACAAGAGCCGTTGATTACGCAAAATAAATTTTTGATTATAAGCACATAAAATTTGCCCCGACAGAAATTTCTGTCGGGCATTTTTGAAGAAAGATAGCAGTATGGGAAAACATGATTTTGAGGGCGAGACCCTAAAACGCAGAGAAGAGACAGCCTTTTTCCTGAAAAAGGGCATCATAATAGCCTTCCCGGTGATGTTGCAAAATTTAATAATAGTCGGGCTTAACATCGTGGATTCCGTTATGATAGGCGGTCTGGGCGAGATGCCACTGGCAGCCGTGGGCTCTGCCAACCAGGTGTATTTGATTTATTCCGAAATCTGTTTTGGCATGTTCAGCGGTGCAGGTGTATTTGTCGCGCAGTTTTGGGGCATCAAAGATATCAAGACCATAAGAAAGGTTCTGGGTATCGACTATGTGGTGGGCTTTTTCTCGGCATTTGCCATGATTGCAGTGATCCATTTTACGGCGCCGCACATCATCTGGCTGTTTACCAAGGAGCCTGAGGTTATTGCTTTGGGCGCCGAGTATCTTCAGATAGTCAAGTGGTCCTATATTTTCAGCGGTTTTTCGTTCTGTATAGGTTTCAACTGCCGGGCTCTGGAGAAACTGGCAGTGCCGACCACCATTTCGGCTGCAGCGGTCGGGATCAATACATTTCTCAACTGGGTGCTGATTTACGGACATTTCGGGGCACCTGCGCTGGGCGTAAAGGGTGCAGCCATCGCTACGCTGGTGGCCAGAGCATGTGAATTCGCAGCTCTGCTGATATATCTCTATGTGGTAAAGAGCCATCCGCTCAAAGCCAGCCCGAAGGAACTTTTCTCCTTCGACCGCAACATGGTGAAGGATGTGTTCAAGATGGCGCTGCCGGTGTCCGTTACGGAGGTGGGCTGGGCCATATCCATGTCGCTGATGTATGTGGCATACGGCAAGATTTCCTATGAGGCTTTGGCTGTGGTGCAGG
>CAMPBN010000097.1 GCA_946638265.1 uncultured Bacillota bacterium | reverse complement strand
CGTGCTTGGTGAATACGATATCAGGCTGAAAAACGATTACGGGATTTTCGCCTACAAGGCTTCGGCCGACAGGGTGGAGAGTAAGATTGAAAATTATGCGGAAGTCAATATGAACGGAAGCTTCAAGCCATTCAATGCGGAGCAAATCGAAGTGAATGCAGAAAATATGGAGTACAGCCTGCTGGAGACGGAAAAGCTGAAAAAGCAGCTGACAGAGGCCGGAGAGCTGGCGATGCTGACAGGCCCGAAAGGGAAAAAGCGCGAAAAACCTTGCGATGCCGTGAAATACATGGTAAATCAGACAACGATTAAGACTTTGCCTTCGCAGGGCAAAAATCTGAAAATGATAAATCTTTCGGGGCTTTCGGCGGAAAGCCTCAGTTTATCGGCATTGGCACAGTCTGCCGGCGACAGCTTTCTGGAAAACAAGTATATCATCTCCACATTTAAAAACAGATTTCGGGAAATCCCGAGCAGAAAGAGCTTTTTTGAATATGAGGCAGAATATATTCTGACCGGGAAAACGTCGGAAGCCGCGAGTCTCAAAAAAGTGAAAAAACTGCTTTTCGCATTTCGTGACCCGCTGAACACAGCGCACATCATGGCAGATCCTGCAAAGATGACAGAAGCTGCGGCCTACGCGGCTTCCATTCCGACTCCGGGCGAGCCCGTGGAGACGGCTGTAATAGTTGCGTTATGGTCTGCGTGCGAGTCGGAGAACGATGTGAAGCTGCTTCTCGAAGGAAAAAACGTGGCTGTTGCCAAAACAAGAGCGCAGTGGGCGCTTACTTTGGAAGAAGCAGTGGGAAGCCTGTTCTCTGCAATTCCCAAAAATCCACCCGAAAAAAGCGGGCAATCCTACGAAGACTATCTGAATGCGCTGCTTTTTTTCGAAGATGAAGATACCAAACTGATACGGGTGCTGGACCTGATCCAAATGAATCTGAGAGGAAGCTATAACGAAAATTTCCTGGTAAAGGATTTTTTTACAGGCCTTACCTTCAGCGCCAAAGCAGACGGAAAGGATTATTTTTATGAGGAAGTCTACTGAGGCGGCGGAAAAAGGGCCGTTCGCAGCCCGAAAAGCCGGTTATATCACGCTTGAAGCGGCTATTATGCTGCCGGTATTTATCATGGCGCTGGCGATGCTTTGCTTTATCATAAGATACGCAATAATATGCGAAAATGCCTACGCTGTAGTCGCAGATGAGACGGAAAAACTGATCCAGGAGCTGTATCTGCCCGGAACAGGTGCGCCGGCTCCGATTGGTATAAAACACCGGCTGGAGGAAAATCTTCCTGAAATTTCCGATGTGGAAGTGAGCCCGGTGTATTATGACATATTTTTCAAAGATGCCGATTCTGTGCGGAAAATCACATTCAGTTTTGGGATGAAAACGCCGTTTGAGGGGACATTTGCGGCGGTGCCCGTGTATTCTCAGAGCATCACATTCAGACCATTTATCGGATGTGACAATTCAGCTGCAGCTTTTGAAAAGGCTGACGAAGCGGAAGCTTACCACGAGGTTTGGGTTTTCCCGAGAGCCGGTGAAAAATATCATTCCCCCGACTGCAGATTCATAGCCAATTATCCGCGGCAATGCATACTTTCCGCGGGAGTCAGGCTGGCACACAAGCCGTGCAAACTTTGCGGCGCGGCCTCTGCCGGAAACGGGAGCGTGGTATATTGTTTTTACTCAAAAGATTCCAAATATCACACGGCAGAGTGCAGCACCGTGGACAAATATGTGATCTCAATGGACGAAGAAGATGCCAAAGCGGCCGGTTACACGGCATGCAAGGTTTGCGGAGGATATCATAATACAAAATGAACAATATAATTACATTGGATTTTAAGAAAGGGAGTATCCCCGAATACCAGAAACGAATGCTCAGCGAGATGGAGCCGGAATTTTTTCTGCCCATGTCGTTTGCCAAGACCGAAGACGGGGAACAGATTTCCTATGACCTTACGGGATATGTCCCGCTACAGGAAATAGACTTCGAAAAGTCCGTTCACAGGCTGTTCGGATTTATCGGAGAGACGGTAAAGGGGCTGATCGTGGCGGGAGAATACCTGATCCCGCCGGAAAGCATCAGACTTAAAAAATCCACGATTTTTGTGGGCAAGGATGGGGACGTGAGAATGCTTTTTGCGCCGGAAGAGCCGCATTGGGAAGAAGATGAAAACAGGCTCACCTGCGAAAAAACCATAAATGCAAAGCTCTACGACCTCCTTTCGGAAATCGGGGAAAGTTCAGACTCTGAGCCACTCAGGGTCTACATAGACTCTACCAAGCGTCTTCTCAAAAGCAATTGCGATATTTCGAAACTCCTCAGGCACATTTCAAAGGTAAGGAGAGAATCTTATTTCGGTGACGATGTAAATATGCTATAATGTGAATGCCCAAAACCCGCGCATTGCGGGCGGGAAAATATTTTTCGGAGAAAAGCATATGATTCCATTATCCACCAAAATGAGACCTCAGAACCTGGACGAATTTGTGGGCCAGTCCCACTTTCTCTACAAAGGTTCTTTGCTTTACAATTCCATCAAAAATAAGAGCTTCGAATCAGCCATATTTTTCGGCCCTTCAGGCACCGGCAAGACCACTCTTGCAAGGATCATCGCCAGGGAACTGGATGCGGATTTTCAGGAAATAAACGCCTCCACCACAGGCACCAAAGAACTGAAGGAAATCCTCGAAAGGGCCAAGGACAAATTTTACGGCCTTGAGGCAAAGACCACATATGTATACGTGGACGAGGTGCACAGGTGGAACAAGCTCCAGCAGGATTCACTTTTGGCGGCACTGGAGGAAGGGATCATCCGCTTTATTGGCTCCACTACGGAAAATCCGTATTTTAGCATCAACAATGCCATCATCAGCCGAGTGCGCAATATCTATGAGTTTTACCACCTTGGCGAAGACGATGTGCTGAAACTCATCAAAAGAGCGCTGGAAGACGAAGAAAAGGGCATGGGTTGCCTGCATATAAAATATGACGAAGAAGCGCTGAAAGTGCTGGCTTCCATGTCGGGAGGCGACGCGCGCATAGCGCTCGATACCATAGGGTTCATCGCCGAAAACCTCTCGGAAGGCCAGAAAATAGAAAAGAAAACAGTGGAAGAAGCCATGCAGAGGCAGACCTTTTTCTATGACAGAAGCGAAGACAGATACAATCTCCTGTCGGCGCTGCAAAAGTCCATCAGGGGTTCGGACCCGGATGCGGCCATCCATTATCTGGCGCGCCTTATCGAAGGCGGAGCGGATGTTTTGATGATAGGGCGCAGGCTGATGGTCATGGCTTCGGAAGACATAGGAATGGCATATCCGAGCGCTATCAGCATCGTTACGGCATGCGTTCAGGCTGCTCAGATGATAGGATTTCCGGAGGCGCAGATAAATCTGGCGGAGGCTGTGATATTGCTGGCTTCCTGCCCGAAATCCAATGCGGCCTGCATGGCGCTTTACGCGGCTCAGGACGACCTGCGTAAGAAAAAAATCGACGATGTGCCGCTGCATCTCAAGGATTCACATTACGGCGGAGCAGCCAAGCGCGGCATCGGTCTGGATTACAAGTATCCGCACAGCTATGGCGGCTATGTGGAGCAGCAATATCTGCCGGACAGCCTTTACAAGGAAGGTGTATCCTACTATCATCCGACCGAAAATGGCAGCGAGGAGGCGTTCAAGAAGTTCCTCGCCACTTTGCCTAATGCCAATAAAAATCGCTGATCATACAAAATCATGGGAGTTTGAAATCTCAAAATCATAAAGAAAGTAAAGAAAAATCATGGAAATCATTCGCGCGCCCAAATCCGGCTTCTGCTTTGGCGTAAAGCGGGCCGTCAGCGAGGCGGAAAAGTTAATAGAAGATGCCAAAAGCGGCAAGATCCGCGGGAATATCTATACCTACGGACAGTTGGTACACAATAGAGACGTCACCGACCGGCTGAAAGAAGGAGGGCTCTCTTCCGTGGAAAGCCTTGAGGATGTAAAACCGGAGGATACCGTACTGATCAGGGCTCACGGCGTGCCGAAGACTTTTTATGAAGAAGCGAAAGCCAAAGGCGTTACTCTGATCGATGCTACTTGTCCGTTTGTTGCAAAAATCCACGAGTATGTGGCTAAAGCCTACAGTGAAGGGAAAAATTGCGTGATTGTGGGCGATCCTAGCCATCCGGAAGTCATTGGGATCAACGGCTGGTGCGGGAATACCGCTACAATCCTGAACAGCGCGGAAGAAGCTGAAAAAACAGAAAAAGATAACCTCTATGTTGTGGCACAGACCACCATCAAGGAAGAGCATTTTAATCAGATTGTGGAAATTCTCAAGCGCAAGTTTGTGAATCTTACTGTTGCAAATACAATATGCAGCGCCACAAAAGAAAGACAAATTAGTACAGAAGACACCGCAAAATCGGTAGATGCCATGGTGGTGATAGGGGGCAAAAACAGCTCAAATAACAAAAAATTGTTCGAAATTGCCCAAAAATATTGTACAAGAACATATTTTATTGAAAATATTGCAGATTTACCATTGCAAGAAATTGGCATTTATAATAAAATAGGAGTTGCAGCGGGTGCCTCGACACCTGAAAGTGCAATTGAGGAGGTTATTTCTAACATGAGTGAAATCATCACTGAAAACATGAGCATGAGTGACTTCATGGATGACATCGACAAGTCACTGAGATTACCACGTACGGGCGAGATCGTAGATGGTAAAGTACTTCAAGTAACCGAGAAAGAAGTTATTGTTAACTTGGGTTGCAAGAAAGATGGTATTATTCCAAAGGATGAAGTATCCATGGAAGAAGGCCAGAAATTAACTGATTTATTTAAAGAGGGGGACGACGTCCAGGCTAAGGTTATCAGAACCGACGATGGCGATATTATTTTGTCCAAGAAGAAGCTTGAAGTAAGCGCTCATTGGGATGAGATTAGTGAAGCTCTTGATAGTAAATCTATTATCAATGT
>CAMPBN010000096.1 GCA_946638265.1 uncultured Bacillota bacterium | reverse complement strand
TTTGACGCTAAAATGGGCGACCTGGTTCTCATCGTATGCGGAAAAGCCAAGGTGGTATTTGATTCCCTGGGCTTCCTGCGCAGAGACCTGGCCAAGAAAATGGGACTTCTCGACCCGCACACATACAACCTCCTTTGGGTTACGGACTTCCCGATGTTCGAGCTGGATGAAGAAACAGGCAAATGGTCTGCAATGCACCATCCGTTCACTCATCCGAATCCAAACGATTATGACAAGCTCGATACAGATCCGGGCGCAGTCAAGGCCATCGCTTACGACATCGTGCTTAACGGCGTAGAGCTGGGCGGAGGTTCCGTGAGAATCAGCGACCGCAACCTGCAGGCCCGCATGTTCGACGTTCTCGGCATCTCCAAGGAAGATGCACAGAGAAAGTTCGGCTGGCTGCTGGAGGCTTACAGATACGGAGCACCACCTCATGCAGGTCTGGCATACGGTCTTGACAGACTGGTAATGCTTTTGGCAGGGGAAGACTCCATCCGTGAAGTTATCGCATTCCCTAAGAATCAGGCTGCACAGTGCATGGTTTGCCAGGCACCGTCCGCTCAGGATGCAGAGGCTCTTACGGAACTTTGCATCGAAGTAAAAAAGCCGGAATAGAATCAATTAAACAACTATGAAAATAGGAATATATGGTGGGTCCTTTGACCCGGTACACTTCGGACATATATTTTTGGCAGAAGATGCGAAAATTGCCGCCGGACTGGATCAGGTGATTTTCGTTCCCGTGAAGCTGCAGCCCTTCAAACAGGAGAGGCAGGTAGCTTCCGGGGTGCATCGCTGCAATATGCTGAGCCTGGCTTTTGAGGAAGCAGGCTTCAAAGACACATTTCAGGTTTCGGATTTTGAGCTGAAAAAAGACGGAGTTTCGTATACTTACGAGACACTCAGGGCTTTTCGGGAAAAATTTCCGGACTCCAAGATCTATTTCATTATAGGAAGCGATTCCATAAAGAAGCTGGACATGTGGAAAAACGCCGAAGAAATACTGAAAAATCATGATTTCATCGTCGGTAAAAGGCCGGGCGAAGATGAAGACGCGCTAAAGCGTAAAGCGCAGGAGATAACTGCGAAATTCGGGACGGAGTTTGTTATTACGAATAACAGACAATTTGACATATCTTCCACATATGTAAGAAAAAATGTATATCTGGAAGATCTGCCCGACAGGCTGGTGCCCGTTTCCGTAGAAAGGTATATAGAAGAAAATGGACTCTATAGAGAGCTATCTGAAAAATAACCTGAAACCCAAGAGGGTGGTTCATACTTACGGAGTGCGGGATATGGCAGTGGAACTTGCCAAAAGATATGGAGAAGATCCGAAAAAAGCCGAAAAAGCAGCCCTCTACCATGATATGTGTAAGTATGTGGAAGGTGAGGAGCTGGACAAAAGAGTCAGGGAACTGAAGCTTTCCAGGCACTACCTCGGAAATTCCGCGCTTGCTCACAGCAAGCTGGCGGCGGCATTGATCCAGGAAGAGTTTGGCGAAAAGGACCCTGATATCATCAATGCGGTAAGTTTTCATACTACCGGAAGGCCGAACATGTCCATGCTGGAGAAGATCATCTACATTGCGGATGCCATCGAGCCTTCAAGAAAATATCCGGGGGTGGAAGAGCTTAGAGCATTGGCATTTGAAGACATTGACGAAGCGTGCCTGGTTTGCATGAAAAACACAAGGCAGCGGATAAAAGGGGCCAAGCAGCATATGGACAGGGACACAGACGCGGCCATAGCATATTTTGAAAGCATAAAAGAAAACAGGAGAGATTTTATGGATTTTGAAAACACAAAGGCGATAGCAGAGCTGGGAGCCAAGATTCTGGACGAGAAAAAGGCTCACGACATTGTTATTATAGATATCAGCCCAAAGGCTTCGTTTGCGGACTATTTTGTCCTGGCCTCGGGCGGCAGTGAAAGACAGATAGGCGCCCTGGCGGACGAGCTAGAGGACGGCTTTGCCAAAGAGGGTATCATCTCAGGCGGCAAGGAAGGACTTAAAGAAAGCGGCTGGATTCTTATGGATTTCGGAGATGTGATAGTCAACATCTTTTCAGACGAAATGCGTTCCAAATACTCCATCGAGAAGATATGGGGCGATTGCGAAATAACAGAGTATGTAGAAGGGAAATAAGAAAATGGACGAAAGATACAATTTTGGAGAAATCGAAAAAAAGTGGCAAAAGATCTGGGCTGACGAAGATATATACAAGACTGTCGAAGACGAGTCAAAAGAAAAATATTATGTTCTTGAGATGTTTCCTTATCCTTCCGGAAAGCTTCACATGGGCCATGTAAGAAACTATTCCATAGGAGACGTTGTGGCAAGATTCAAGCACATGAAGGGCTATAACGTGCTGCATCCGATGGGTTACGACTCATTCGGCCTTCCTGCTGAAAATGCAGCCATCAAGCACGGCATCGCTCCTGCCAAGTGGACATGGGACAATATCGCAGAGATGACAGAACAGCTGAAAGAACTGGGCCTTTCCTACGACTGGAACAGATCCGTATATACCTGCTCCGAAGAATATTACAAGTGGATGCAATGGATTTTCATCCAGTTCTACGAAAGAGGCCTGGCATACAAGAAAGAATCCCAGGTTAACTGGTGTCCTTCCTGCCAGACAGTACTTGCCAACGAGCAGGTAGTGGACGGCGTATGCGAGCGCTGCAAGACCGAAGTGACCAAGAAAAAGCTTTCCCAGTGGTACCTCAAGATCACAGACTATGCCGACAGACTTCTGGAAAACCTGGAGACTCTGAAGGGCTGGCCTGAAAAGGTTAAGATCATGCAGAGAAACTGGATCGGCAAGTCCCACGGTGCAGAGCTGACATTTGCGCTGAAAGGAAAGACCGAAACCATCACGGTTTATACCACAAGACCGGATACCGTTTTCGGTACCACATTTATGGTAGTGGCACCTGAATCCCCGGTAGTGGAAATGCTGACAACTCCTGAAAACAAAGAGGCTGTCAAGGCTTATCAGGCAGAAACCGCCAAGAAGAGCGAAATCGAAAGAAGCTCTACCACCAAAGAAAAGACAGGTGTTTTCACAGGCACCTATGCAATAAATCCGATGACCGGAAAAGAATTTCCTATCTATGTGGCCGACTATGTTCTCTACGACTATGGTACAGGCTGCGTAATGGGCGTTCCGGGCCATGACCAGAGAGACTTTGACTTCGCCAAGACCTTTGGCCTGCCTATCATTCCGGTTATCGACACGGGAGAAGAAGGCATCGACCTTGAAAACCTGCCGCATGCCACGGAAGCGCAGGGCGTTATGATCAATTCCGGCGAATTCAACGGCATGAGCAACAAAGATGCTATCGTCAAGATCACAAAGAAATTTGAAGAAATGGGCATCGGCAAAGCCACCACAAATTACAAGCTGCGTGACTGGCTGATCTCACGTCAGAGATATTGGGGAACTCCTATTCCTATGATCCATTGCGACTGCTGCGGATGGGTGCCTGAAAAGGTGGAAAACCTGCCTGTTAAGCTGCCTACAGACGTTGAATTTACGGGAAAGGGCGAATCTCCGATTGCAACATCCAAGAATTTCGTAAATACAGTATGTCCGAAATGCGGAAAGCCTGCAAAGAGAGAAATCGACACAATGGATACATTCCTCGATTCCTCATGGTATTTCCTGCGTTATTGCGATGCGCACAACGACAATCAGGTGTTCGACCCGAAAAAGGCTGCTTACTGGATGAATGTTGACCAGTACATCGGAGGCGTGGAACATGCTATCCTGCACCTGATGTATGCAAGATTCTTCAACATGGTACTCCATGATATGGGTCTGGTACCTATGAATGAGCCGTTCCAGAACCTGCTGACCCAGGGTATGGTAATCAAAGACGGCCAGAAGATGAGTAAATCCGTGGGAAATGTCGTTTCACCGGAAGAAATCATCAGTAAATACGGCGCAGATACCGCAAGACTCTTTATCCTCTTTGCGGCACCGCCTGAAAGAGAACTCGACTGGTCCGATGCCGGCGTGGAAGGCTCCTACAGATTCCTCCAGAGAGTCTGGAAGCTGGTCTACACAATGAAAGACACCGTAAAGGGCAATCTGGACGCAGCATACAAATGCGAAAACGAAAGAGACAAAGACCTGGCCTTTGCTCTCAATGCCACTATCAAGAAGGTTACGGAAGATGCAGGCGGAAGATTCAATTTCAACACTGCCATTTCCTCCATCATGGTACTGGTCAACGAGATGTACAAATACAAGGAAGGCGAGATCAACGAAGCTCTTATGGCAGCTGCCGTTAAGAACCTGATCATCGTGCTCGCACCGTTTGCACCGCATATCTGCGAAGAAATGTGGGAGGAAATCGGAGGCAAGGACAGACTCTACAATGTAGCATGGCCAACCTTCGATGAAAGCGCACTTGTCAAGGATTCCATCGAAGTTGTAGTTCAGATTAATGGCAAAGTTAAGGCAAAACTTAACGCACCTAGCGGACTCAGCAAGCAGGAGTTCGAAGAATATGTTATGAAAGATGAATCAGTTAAATCACTCACCGAAGGAATGAACGTGGTGAAAGTGATTGCCGTACCGGGCAAACTGGTAAATCTTGTAGTGAAATAAATTTTTATTGAAAGAAAGGATTATATGAAAAAACAACAACAAAAGAATAGTACTAAGCCGCTTAAAGTCATTCCGCTGGGAGGTCTGAACGAGATCGGTAAGAACATGACCTTGCTGGAATACGGAAATGACATTATTATCATCGACTGCGGCCTGTCTTTTCCGGGAGACGAGATGTACGGAATAGATAATGTCATCCCGGACTTTACCTACCTGCAAAAAAATGCAGCCAAGGTAAGAGGCCTAATCATCACACACGGGCACGAGGACCATATCGGAGGTATTCCATTCCTTCTCAAGACCCTCAATGTTCCGGTTTACGGCACCAGACTGACTCTGGGCCTGGTGGGAAACAAGCTGAAAGAACACGGCATCACA
>CAMPBN010000095.1 GCA_946638265.1 uncultured Bacillota bacterium | reverse complement strand
CACACCGGCGAGGCTTCGCAATGGCGGGAAACTGTCCCCGGAAACAATCACCTGCCTTGCGGTCTTCACCAGGTAGGCTGCCCGGTAGCCCAGGCCGGCCGGAGCCAGGTCGCCGGGTTCCATTTTTGCCAGCACTTCCGCCGCAGGGACATTGTACACGGCTTTGCCCTCAAATTCCCCGCAAAAAGTACCGCAGAGGCCGGCCAGACGCTCGATGCAGCCTTTGATCCGCGGTATATTGTTATTAGACGATATGATAAACGAAACTATGGTTTCCCAGGGTTCCTGGTGCAATATACGGATCCCCTCACCGCTTTTGATGGCTTCCGCCACCACCGGATCCTTTTCGCCCAATATCCTCTTGATACTGCCATAGTCCCTGTCCAGATCGAAATATTCGCGCCAGAAATTTTCTCCGTTTTCTCCGTCTTTTTCCAAAGCGCGCACCCGCACCCGGCTACCGTCCATACTAACGTTCGCAGGGCGTCCCCATGCCTGGCCGGAATAGCTGCCGTCCGGCTGCCTGTTCCATCTGAAGCATTGTCCGCATTCGAAAATATGACGGAGATTAAAATCCTTTACGTTCTCAAAAATATATTCTTTTATCATTTTGCAAGTTTGATATTAATATTCACTTCATCGATATTAAAAGCTGTCATCAGCGCTACACGCGAGCCAATCTTCTGCTGCAGACGCCTGCCTGCCTGTGGCACCGAAACACCGTATTTGAATACGGCATTCAACATGATTACCACTCCTGTATCCGTTTCCTTCACGCCGACTCTGCCCACCTGCTGAACTTCCGGGATATTGCGCGCACAATAGCGCACCAAGTCTTCCACAACATCCTCTGCGATTTCATAGTCTCCCAGATAGCTGTAGGTGGGGCGCACCACGGTCTTTTCGCCGTGAACCTCTTTAGACCCTCTTCCCACCAGATTTTTGAGCGTATCCATAAAATATCCCGAAAAATCTTTTTTGATTTGAAAGGTAGCCACCGGGATTACGTGCTTGCCCAGTTCCTTGCGGCTCCTGCGGGCTATGCCCCTCTCCTCTTCCGTGGTTATATCCTCGATATGTATTATCTCTTCCGGGGCGCCCACGCCGATCGCCTGCCCGATCTGCTCCACCATTCTGTCCGACGTCCCCAGCAGCAGAATGCTGGCAGGAGCCGCTTTCGCGATGGCTGCCCTCACGTTTTCTCTGTGTTTTTCATCTGTGAAAAGAGCTGTCTTGATGGCACCGATTTTGGTCTTTTGCCGCTTGGCCGAAATTCCGGCCACAACATTGCTGCCCGAGATAAAAAGACCGTCATCGATGATGGTTTCGATATTCATTTGACGGCACAGGTTCATGGCCTGAAAGCTTTTCCCCGTACCACTCTTGCCTACTAAAGCATAAACTTTCATCTTTACATCTCCGTTTTTCACTGATATAATAGTGGTGTCGTTAAAAAGATTTTATGAAGGAGGTTTTCATTATGGCTTACAAAATTGACGCTGAAAAGTGCATCAGCTGTGGTGCTTGCGCTGCAGATTGCCCTGTAGAAGCTATCACTGAAGGCGCTGACGCTTACGTAATCGACGCTGAAAAGTGCATCGACTGTGGTGCTTGCGCAGGCAACTGCCCTGTAGACGCTCCGGCTGAAGCATAATCGTATTCAAGAATAATGAATATTTAATAACCGTTTCATGAAAATGAAACGGTTATTTATTTGCCAAAATTCAATTTTACTTGTCTGCAGGCTTCTTCTTGCCCTGATCGCAGGAAATTTTGTATGCCAGCGTATACAGCGAGTCACTGAGGTGCACGTTTTCGATAGCCACATGGCTTGGAATCTCCAAATCCACCTGGGCGAAATTCCAAATGCCCTTGATTCCCGCAAAGCAAAGCTTATCTGCAATCTCCTGCGCGCTGTCCTTGGTGGTACAGATGATACCCAGATCTATCTGATTTTCTTCCACATATTCCACCAGATCTTCTGCGTCTCGCACGTCGATATCGTTGATACGCAATCCCACCAGTCTCGGATTCACATCGAACAAAGCCTTTACCACAAAGCCCGCTCTGTAGTAGTGAGTGTAATTGGCCAGCGCCTGACCCAGATTGCCCGCGCCTACGATGACCATTTTGTACTCTCTGTCCAAGCCGAGAATTGCGCTGATTTCATTGTAGAGCCCTTCTACATTGTAGCCGTATCCCTGCTGACCAAACCCTCCGAAATTGTTCAAATCCTGTCTGATCTGGGATGCGGTATATCCGATAAGTCCGGCCAGCTCGTTGGAAGAAATCTTATCCACGCCTTTTTTGTTCAGCTCTTTCAGATATCTTCTGTAACGCGGAAGTCTTTTGATTACTGCGTTTGAAATCTTTGCATTGTCTTTCATTTGTCTACCCTTCCTGTCTGCCGGCTAAGTTCGCCCTAGATGTGTTCTTCCACGTATCTTACCAGATCTCCCACACTCTGGAACTTTTCAGCTTCTTCGTCCGGCACTTCAATGTCGTACTCGTCTTCGATAGCCATGATAATCTCCACTGCATCCAGGGAGTCTGCTTCGAGATCTCTCATAAGATGTGTATCCATCGTGATGGCATCCTCATCAACACTAATCTGTTCCATAATGATTTCTTTGATCTTGTCAAAAACCATTGTAATCCCCTCCTAATATGTTAAAAAAAATTATCTGCTTTTAGATTCGTTATTATTATATATACCTGATATGCCTTATGCAAGCAGAAATTGAAAATTCTTTATTCCTGCATTTCCATCCAGCGGTCGTACTTCTCAGAAAGCTCTGTTTTAGCTGCCTCCACCCTCTGCTGGCACTCCGCCAGGAACTGATGGTCGGTGAGATTTTCGGGCAGGCACATCTTTTCCTCCAGGGATTTGATTTCATTCTCCAAAGCCGCAATTTCCTCTTCAAGCTTCTGATTTTCCCTTTCTTTGCGCCTTGCCAGCATCTGCTGCTCTTTCTTCAGCCTGCGTTCCTCTGCCGAGCTGAGAGTTTTCGCGTAAGGCTCACCCGCTGCATCATCCGCCGCTTTTACGCAATTCCCCGCCGTTTCGCCGGTCTCTCCCGCAGCCGCATCCGCTCCGCGTCCGCCGTGCATGCTTTTCAGCTCCTGCATATACTGTTTTCCCGACTCTATCTCTCCCTGCTTTTTTTCCAGATAATATTCGTAAGCGCCCAGATAGTTTGTCATCCCATTCGGCGCCAGTTCCAATATTCTGTCCGGAATTCGCGAAAGAAAATATCTGTCATGCGAAACCACGATGACGGTGCCCGGAAAATCCCGAAGCGCATCTTCAAAGACTTCCTTGGACTCAATGTCCAAATGGTTGGTCGGCTCGTCCAGCACCAACGTATTGGCTCCCGCCAGCATCAGCTTTGCCAGTGAAAGCTTGGCCTTCTCGCCGCCGCTGAGCGACGAAATAGGCAGAAACACATCGTCTCCGCGGAAAAGGAATCTTCCCAGTATAGAGCGCATTTCCGTGTCCGTATAGAGGCGATAAGACTCCTTCAGCTCTTCCAGCACAGTGTTGGAAGCATTCAAAAGCAGCTGTCCCTGGTCGTAATATCCGAATTCCACATTATGTCCCACTTTCAGGTATCCGCCGTCCGCCTGAAGCTCACCCATGATGATCTTCAAAAGCGTGGTCTTGCCGATACCGTTAGCACCCACGATGCAGATACGCTCGCCGCGCTTGATGTCAAAATCCACATTCCGGAAAAGTTCTCTTCTTTCCTCTCCGTATCCGAAGCCCTTGGAAAGGCCCTCCGCCAGCAGCACGTCGTTTCCACTTTGGAAATTCTGCTTGAAGTGAATCTTCATGCGACCGGGCAATGCATCCGGCCTTTCCAGCCTCTCCACGTGTGAAAGGCGCTTTTCCCGGCTGGCAGCCCTCTTGGCCAGTTTTTCCGTGCCGCGCGCCTTGTATCTTGCGATCAATTCTTCCTGATGCTTTATCTCAGCCGCCTGCTTCTGGTAGTGGTTCATGGCGTCTTCACGCAAAATTCTCTTTTTCTCGGCAAATTCCGTGTAGCCGCCTTCGTAGCAGGTCAGGCGTCGGTTTTCAATTTCGAATATCCTGTTTACCGTCCGGTCCAGAAAATATCTGTCGTGTGAAACCACGAAGATTGTGCCTTTGTAGCTCTTCAGATATCCTTCCAGCCATTTCAATGTGCCTATGTCCAGATGGTTGGTCGGCTCATCCAGGAAAAGTATGTCCGGTTTTTTCAGCAGCAGCGCCGCCAAAGCCAATCTGGTGCGTTCGCCGCCCGACAGGCTGGAAATCTTCTTATCGTAAAAACTCTCATCAAAAGCCATGGCCGCCAGCACGCCGTTTATCTCGCTCTTATAGCTGTATCCGCCGTCCCGGTCGTATTTTTGCTGAAGCTCGTCCAGTCTGTGCAGAAGATTTTCCACGTTTTCGCCGTTCTTTGAACGTTCCGCCACCTCATCCGAAAGGCCTGCAATTTCTCTCTCCATGGCGTGAATCGGCTCGAAAATTTTGTCGATGGCAACAAAAACCGTGTCTTCCGAGTCGAAAGCGTCATTCTGCTTGAGATAGCCTATCTCTTTTCCGGATGAAACAAAAAAATCGCCCCTGCTGGCAGGCATTTCTCCGGTAAGTATCTTGAAAAGTGTGGTCTTGCCCGCGCCGTTAACTCCCACCAGTCCTACCCGGTCGCCTTCGTTGATATGAAAGGAAATGTCCTCCAGTATCACATCAGTTCCATATTCTTTTGTAATTCCCGATGCACTTAAAATTATCATTTATCTTTCCCAAATCCAAATTCTGTTTTAATCACCCAATACACATTCCGGTGAACTCTTCTCAGTCACCGAATCCAAACCCCTGCGGCCTGCTCCCGGTTACCTGAGGTCCTGGAGGCGCCCCGCCTCGTCTGTCCCCAGCGGCAGATTGGCAGCAGCGTCCATATAAAGGTCGCCCCGTTCCCCTGCCTGATACATATAATAAGCCGCGCAGCCGATCATGGCCGCATTGTCCGTGCAAAGTACAGGC
>CAMPBN010000094.1 GCA_946638265.1 uncultured Bacillota bacterium | reverse complement strand
TCTCATCGTCCATGCTGCCGTCTCCGGCCTCTTCAGCCATCTCCGCCATCACTTCAATGTCGGAAAGGCTGCCTTCAATGTCCGAAAGCTCTTCCAGCACATTTTCGATGGATTTTTTCTCTTTGAGTTTTTTCTGGGCAAATTCTATATTGTCCCAAAATCCGTCCACCGTGCATTCCACTTCCAGGTCCGCCAGCTTGCCTTTGAGCTTCTCCGCACCCAAAGCGGAAGATGCCTCGGCCAGCCGGTCACGCAGCTCCGGCAGACTGTTTTTTATTTCTTCTACTAACAAAGCTAAACCTCTTTCTATTAAAGCCCTTTGCCGCAGCAATTCTTATATTTCTTGCCGCTGCCGCAAGGACACGGGTCGTTTCTGCCCACTTTCGGCTGCTCTCTTCTGAAAGTCTCAGGCTTCTGCTCTCTTTCCGGCACTTGCCTTTGGGCCGGCATTCCCTGTTCCGTAGCCGCTCTTCTTTCGCCCGCTCCGGTCTCGCCGCCTCTGTCCACAAAGTCGTCCTTTCTCTCTGCTCCTGCAGAAAGCACCTGTTTTCTCTCCGTGCCTGTCTGAATGGTAACGCTGAGGCAGAATCTGACTGTGTCTTCCTTGATGTCCTGGATCATCTCCTCGAACATGTCAAAGCCTTCCTGGGCATAAGCCGCAGCCGGGTCCTGCTGACCCATGGCGCGCAGGCCGATACCGGATTTCAGCTGATCCATGGCATCGATATGATCCATCCACTTGTTGTCTACTACGCGGAGAAGTATCATGCGCTCCACTTCTCGCATTCTCTCTTCGCCGATTTCCTCTTCCTTGGCTTTGTAGAGCTGTTCAAACTGAGCCTGGATGTCTGCTGTGAGCGTTTCAGGCGTCATGTCTCTGAGCTCATCCTCGGTGTAAGTCTTTGGCTCGTAATGCGGAGTGAATTTTTTCAGGGAAGAAGTGATTCTTTCAAAATCCCATTCCTCCGAAAATTTGCTGTCGGCTGTGGCACTTGCCACCACCTGCTCTGCGATCTCGTCCATCATATTGCGGATGTATTCGCGCAGGTCTTCGCCGTACAGGACTCTGCGGCGCTCGTCATAGATGATCTCACGCTGCTTGTTCATTACATTGTCGTACTGGAGCACATATTTTCTGATGGAGAAGTTGCGGCCCTCCACCTTTTTCTGTGCGCCTTCGATGGTGCGGCTCAGCATGCCGGCCTCCAGCGCCTCTGTCTCGCCCAGCTTGAATCTGCCGGCAATAGCCTGGATCCTTTCGCCGCCAAAGAGCCTGATCAGGTCGTCTTCCAGCGACAGGTAGAACTGCGTGATACCCGGGTCGCCCTGACGTCCCGCACGGCCTCGCAGCTGGTTGTCGATACGTCTGGATTCATGGCGCTCTGTGCCCAGGATGCACAGGCCTCCCAGTTCGCGCACCTTTTCCTGCTCCGGCTTTCTCTCCGCGCTGAATTTTTCCAAAAGCTCTCTGTATGTCTCTCTGGCCCTGTTCATTTCAGGGTCATCAGACTTGGCAAAGCCTGTGGCGAAGCTGATCTGCTCTGCCGTAAAGCCCTGCTTTTCCATTTCCTTTTTTGCTTCAAAGTCCGGGTTACCACCCAGAATGATGTCGGTACCACGACCTGCCATGTTGGTGGCGATGGTTACGGCGCCGAGGCGTCCTGCCTCTGCTACAATCTCAGCTTCCTTTTCGTGGTGCTTTGCATTCAGCACATTGTGCTTAACGCCGCGCTTTCTCAGAAGTTCGGATACTGCCTCGGATTTTTCCACCGAGATGGTACCCACCAGGATAGGCTGGCCTGTTTCGTGGATTTCCTTGATGCGGTCTGCCAATGCCAGGAATTTGCCCCTTTCCGTGGTGTAGACGGAATCGTCCAGGTCGCGTCTTGCGATTGGACGGTTGGTCGGAATGACATATACATTCATGTTGTAGATTTCGCTGAATTCGTCTTCTTCCGTCTTGGCCGTACCTGTCATGCCCGCCAGCTTCTGATACATTCTGAAATAGTTTTGGAGTGTGATGGTGGCCAGAGTCTTGGACTCGGAACGAACCAGCACTCCTTCCTTGGCTTCGATGGCCTGGTGGAGTCCGTTGGAATAGCGTCTTCCGAACATAAAACGGCCGGTGAATTCGTCAACGATAACGATTTCGCCGTCTTTTACGATATAGTCCACGTCACGCTTCATCATATTGCGGGCTTTGAGAGCCTGGAGCACGTGGTGGTTGATTTCCATGTTTTCAGGATCCGAGAAGTTCTCCACCTGGAAGAATTTTTCGCACTTGGCCACACCTTCTTCGGTGAGGGAAATGGTCTTTTCCTTCTCGTCCATTTCAAAGTCGACATCTCTGCGCAGACCCGTTACAAAGGAGTCCGCAATGCCGTAGAGGTCTGTGGATTTATCTCCCTGGCCCGAGATGATGAGCGGCGTTCTGGCTTCGTCGATGAGGATGGAGTCCACTTCGTCCACGATGGCGAAATTCAGCTCGCGCTGCATCAGGTCCTTTTCATAGTTGACCATGTTGTCACGCAGGTAGTCGAAACCGAATTCGTTGTTGGTGCCGTATGTGATATCTGCCTGATAAGCAGCTTTTCTTTCTTCTCCGGATATGCCGTGGATGACGCAGCCTACGCTGAGACCCAGGAAACTGTAGAGTTTCCCCATCCACTCCGCGTCACGCTTTGCCAGGTAGTCGTTGACTGTGACCACGTGCACGCCTTTTCCCGAAAGAGCGTTGAGGTACGCTGCCAGTGTGGCCACCAGTGTCTTACCTTCGCCTGTCTTCATCTCGGCGATGTCGCCCCTGTGGAGCACAATACCGCCGACCAGCTGCACCTTGAAATGCTTCATGCCCAGGGATCTGCCCGCCGCTTCTCTGCAGACCGCGAATGCCTCGTAGAGCATGTCGTCCAGGTCTTCTCCCTCCTGATATCTCTTTTTGAATTCTTCTGTTTTTCCCCTGAGTTCTTCGTCGCTCAGAGCCTGCATCTGCGGCTCGAGTGCCAGAATCTGATCAGCTTCTTTTTCGATTTTCTTAATCTGTTTTGCGCTGTAATCCCCGAAAATTTTATCTAATACTCCCATAGTTTCGTCTGTCCTTTCTCTTATAAATTATGTTGCGCGTTCATCTCAGAGAGTCCCCCTCCGAAGACACTTTTACGCGCCACGAACTTTTGTAAATTAACTATTGCTTTCTATTTCCTCTACTTCAACCTGCTCTACCCGAATGTTTATTTCTAATGCCTTGCGCTCGTCGGCTCTTGTAACTTTTACGTGGAAAATCTTGTCCTCTGCCTCGTAGTCGAAGGAATCGCCCACCTTCGGCAGTTCGTCCAGTTCCACGACCACCCAGCCGTTGACTGTGGTAACGGGCATCTCTATCTCCACGTCGAAGAAGTCGAACATCTTCTCCACATTGGCTGAGCAGAGCACCCTGTAGCTGCCGTCCTGCAGCTGCAGGATTTCCTGCGTGGTCATGCCATCATGCTCGTCGTAGATTTCGCCCACCAGCTCCTCTATGATGTCCTCCATGGTGACGATGCCGGCCGTACCGCCGTACTCGTCCACGATGACCGCGATGTGCGTCTGGGCCGCCTGCATCTTCTTGAGAAGCGCTGAAATCTTCATGGACGTGGCCACGAAAACTACCGGCTTCACAAATTCGGATATGGTCTTATCCGAAGAGATGATGTAATTGTGGAAATCCTTCTGGTTCAGGACTCCTATGATATTGTCCAGATCGTCTTCGTAAACCGGCAGGCGCGAAAACCCCGTGTATTTGAAAAGGGATGCCACTTCCTGCTTTGGCGTATCCACTTCGATGGCCACCACATCCACACGCGGCGTGATGACATCGTAGGCTTCCAGCTCGTTGAATTCGATGGCGTTCTGGATCAGTTCCGACTGCCCTTCGTCGATATTGCCTTCGGTCTCGGCCTCTTCCACGATAGTGAGGAGCTCTTCCTCCGTGATACCCTGATCCGCCTCCAGACGGAAAAGGCGCGCAACGATAATCTTCCACTTCCCGAACACCCATGTCAGCGGCGTGAAGAGGACCATCGTGACTTTGAGAAAAGCTGCCGCCTTTTTGGCGAAGCTTTCCGGTTTTTCCTTGGCGATGCTCTTCGGAGAAATCTCTCCAAAAATCAAAACTGCCACAGTGGTTGCGATGGTGGCCACTGTGGGACCGTAATTGCCGTAGAGGGTAGTAAACATAACCGTTGCCACGGCAGTCAGCGTAATATTTACGATGTTGTTTCCTATGAGGATGGTGGAAAGCACCTTGTCATATTCCTCGCTCAGCGCCATCACAAGCTTGGCCTGCTGGTCCCCGTCGTTTGCCGCATTCTTGATGCGCACGCGGTTGATGGACGTAAAGGCCGTCTCCGTGGCCGAAAAATACGCAGAGAAAATCAGAAGCACCAGTATAGCTATCGTATATAAAGCTATGCTTTGTCCGTCCATTTGCAAGTTTCCTTTCTTACACTTTCACTGTATTTGCTCAATGCAAACTTTTCCCAACAAATCATTGTTATCTAAGTTGCACTTCTTATTTTACAAATTTAATAATCTCCTGGAAAACTTCCTCGGCAATCACCTTGCAGCCCTTGCCGTTCGGGTGCAGCCCGTCGAAAAGGAACCACTCCGGATGCTCTTGGGTTTTGGCGTAGAGGTCTACCACCGGAAGCTCCAGCTCTTCGCCCACTTCGCGAACTATCTCTGCTATTTCGCGCAGCACATCCAGCGAAATGGTCAGCACGTACGGCTTTTGGCTCTTTATCAGCTTCTGAAATGCCGCAGTCGGTGTGCAGAGCACCACTTCAGGGTGTTCCGGCAGTTCGCGGTAGTCCTGCACCAGCGAAATGTACTGGTATTTGAACTCATCCGGCGTCTGCCAGTTGATGTCCTTGGCGTCGTTGGCGCCCAGCTCGATGACTACGATGTCGGGCTGGAAATTCTTGCTGTCCTGAAACGAGCGATAGGCTCTGTACGGCTTGTTGGCCGACTCCTGCACGCAGCGGTCGGAAAGCGCGAAATTTTCCACGTGGTAGCGCTCGCCCAGACGCTTTTGCAGCTTGGCCAGGTCGTAGACCTCTATACTGCCGGCGTCCTC
>CAMPBN010000093.1 GCA_946638265.1 uncultured Bacillota bacterium | reverse complement strand
CTGAAACAGCCTGCGGGAACCATCACAGCTTCTACGTGCATCAGATCCGGCAAAGTGGAGCAGGTATTTATCGAAGGCTCAGTGTCATTCGGAGAGATGCTGACTTTGGAGTTTTAGAAGAGGGGATCAAGAAAGAACCAAAAAAGAATAAAAAAAATAAAGCAGAAGGGAGACACATCCTTCTGCTTTTTTGCGTTTACCTCTTGCGAGGCTACTCACTTTTGCCTATTTAACTTATAGGCCGGTGGGGACGGGTGAGAATTAAAATGCTTTGTTGAACTTCTTGTAAAGTCTGGAAACTTTGCGGGAAGCAGCGTTCTTGTGAATAGTGTTCTTTGCAGCAGCCTGCATGAGCTTCTTCTCAGCCAGTCTGAGCTTTTCTTCAGCCTTAGCCTTGTCGCCTGCTTCAATAGCCAGGTCAAGGTTTCTGAGGATAGTCTTCAGATGGTTCTTGATACGTCTGTTTCTTGCTGTCTTCTTGTCGATTACAGAAATTCTTTTCTTTGCGGATTTGATGTTTGCCATGGTTTAATTCACCCCACATTCTTATTAAATTTTTTAAATAGCAAATCTATTCGCAAAGAATAATATACCCTAAACGGATGCAAAATGCAAGTACATTTTGCAATATAAAAGATAAGCGATAACATAGGCTTCTCGGACCACGGCTCTCGCCTGGTGCGGGCTATACGCAGCGGTACTAAGCTCTTGCTGCGCTAACGCTTGCAAATCGCTAAGTGCCGGCTACCCGCAACGGTCCGAACCACCCTATGTTATCGCTTAATATTATTACTTCTTACTGCCTATAGTGGCGATGCCCTTGGAAAGGATGAAAATTGCCACCAGAGCGCCGATGCCGACTGCGTCGGTGATAAGGCCCGGTACGCACATGCAGAGTCCGCCGGCAATAAGCAGGATACGGAACAGAGGATTTACGTTTCCAAAGTAGTATCCGCGAACACCGGAAGCTACACCGAACATTCCAAGCAGGCATGTAACTACTGCCAGGATGGATTCGGCCACTGTAGCGTCGATAAAGAGCAGAGCTGAGTCAAATCCGAAGCAGAAAGGTACGATATATGCCGCTGTGGCAATGGTGGTGGCAGTTACTGCCGTCTTCATAGGCTTCGATGCGGCGATAGCCGAACCTGCGTAGGCAGCCAGAGCTACCGGAGGTGTGATATCGGCCACGATACCGAAGTAGAATACGAAGAAGTGTGCACAAAGTGTAGGCATACCCATGCTGATAAGTATCGGTGCGCAGGTAGTGGCCATGATTACGTAGTTGGCAGTGGTAGGCACGCCCATTCCGAGGACTATGCATGTGAGCATGGTCAGGAACATTGCTACGAACAGGCTGCCGCTGGCAAGCCCCACGATGGCGCTGATCAGCTTGGTACCGATACCTGTTGTGGTGATGATACAAGCGATGATTCCGGCAACCGCGCAGGCCGCTCCCACGGTAAGTGTGGACTTGGTACCGCTTTCAAGTGCGTCGATAAAACCGTTAAAATTGATCCTTGTTTCTTTTCGGACCATGGAAACAGCGATGGCGGTAACGGATGCGATGATGGCAGCCAGAGCCATGGTGGTTTTCATGATCAGGATAACCAGGACAATCAGAGGAAGAAGCAGGAATCCTTTTACCAGCATCAGATTGCCGAATTTAGGAAGTTCTTCTTTCTTAAGACCGTTGAGGCCTTTTCTTCTTGCTTCCAGATGCACCGCCATAAATACGCCTGCGAAGTAGAGCAGGGCAGGGATACATGCCGTGAGGGCGATAACACCGTAGGATACATTGGAATATTCCACCATCAGGAAAGCGGCAGCGCCCATGATAGGCGGCATGATCTGACCTCCCGTGGAGGAGGACGCCTCAACCGCAGCCGCAAATTCAGGCTCAAAACCGTTCTTCTTCATGAGAGGAATGGTAACTGCACCGGTGGTAACGGTATTACCTACAGAGGATCCGGACACCATACCGCAAAGGCAGGACGAGATAACGGAAACCTTGGCAGGACCGCCGCATGATGCGCCGGCGATGGAATTAGCCAGCTCGATAAAGAAATCGGCGATACCTGTTTTGTTGAGGAAAGCTCCAAAGAGTACGAAGAGTACGATGAATGTGGAGCAGGCTCTGGTAGGGGTACCGATGACACCTTCCGTGGTGTAGAAAAGGTTGTATACGGTAAGCAACAATGATTTCTGGGTGAGACCGTAAATCATAAATGCTGAGGATACGATTACAATCGGGAGCCCGACGGCACGGCGGCAAGCCTCCAGGGTGACCAAAATGCCCACAACTCCGAGTATCATTTCAAACTGGCTCAGCATGATACCATGCTTGATGATGGCCTGGCAGTTTGCTACGAAATAGAAGTAGGAAAATCCGCCTGCGATAGCCAGAATCAAATCATAAAAAGGAATCGAATTTGTTTTCTTCTTCAGCTTTTTAGAAGCAGGGAAGATAAGGAATATCATAAAAACAATTGCGCCAACAAAGGAAGCGCGCTCGATACGGGTTTCCCAGTTGAATATGAAATTCAGCAAAATACAATATACTGCAAAAGCAGCCATCAGATAGCGAACCACCTGCCGCGGAATACCTTCCCACTTCCGGACATTGGACTCCGTATCATATTTTTCCATAATCTTCTGAAGTTCATCTTCAGACATTACTTCAATCTCTTCTCCATTTACGATGGTTTTTTGGGTTGCAACATTTGCATCCAAAGTCTTGTCAACATTTTCTTTTTTATTGAACAAAACAGCCACCTCCTTTAATTAATATTTTCGATAAGGCATATCATTTAACAGTGAATGATACGCTGCTGTTCCTGCCACATAAATCCCTGAGACTGGTTTCTTTATTTCCAATCCTTAGAATGTGGTCGGAAACAGTACCGACTACATAAACCAAATCGTCAATTCTAAGATCCATATCGGAAATAATCATTTCTCCGTTCTCACCGAAGGTGAGTTTTTGACCTTCGGAAAGCTCATCGGGAACGCCGGCTCCGAAGCCGTAATATACGGTTCCCGTCATATAAATCACGCCATCTCTTATTTCATAAATGTCGGAAACAGGGGATTTGTTCACCGAGTGCACGAAAGTTACAGAAAAGGTGCCGTCCTCAAGAGGGAAGGAACCGTAATTTTCTCCTGTCTTGGCATTGGTTAAAACAAGTTTTGGTGTGTGGGGAAGACAGATTGTCAAAATTATAAGCGCAACAGCAATTACCATTGCGCTTATAACAATTAATCTTCTTTTGGCTAGCAATTAGAGAGCACCCTGTTCTTCAAAGTACTTCTTTGCACCCGGATGCCAAGGAACTTCGGAAACGCCGGAAACAGCTGTTTCGAGGTCGATGAGTTCGCCCTTGGCGTGGCCTGCAGCGATGTCAGCCTGGTTGTCGAAGATACCCTTTACGAAGGAGTATACAGCGTCCTCGGACAGATCGTTGGAAGCGATGTAAGTAGCCATTACGGATACAGTCTGAACGTCTTCCTTTACAGGGCCGTATGTGCCTGCAGGAATGGAAGTCTTTGTGTAGAATGCATAATCGTTCATGAGAGCGTCAGCGTGTTCATCATCAACTGCAAGGATGTTGAAGTTGTAAGTGGAAGCCAGCTCTGTAACAGCTGTTGTAGGAGCGCCTGCTACTACGAATGCTGCGTCGATTGTGCCATTCTTGAGGGAGTCAGCGGAATCTGCGAAGCCCTGGTTGTTAACAACGATATCGTCGAAGGAGATACCATAAGCGTTAAGAACCTGCTTTGCGTTGAACTCTACGCCGGAGCCTGCATCACCAACGGAGACCTTCTTGCCCTTGAGCTGGTCGATGGAAGTGATGCTCTTGTTAGCCACGATCTGAACTGTTTCAGGATACATAGTCATAACTGCTGAGAAGTTTGTGATAGGGCTCTGTCCTTCGAAGAGGTCTGTACCTGTGTAAGCATAGTACATAACGTCGTTCTGGATGATAGCCATATCAGCTTCGCCTGCAGCTACCAGCTGTACGTTTGCCATGGAAGCGCCTGTTGATTCAACAGAAATCTTCAGAGCGTCTGCACATTTTTCATTGAGTACATTTGCAACGATACCGGAGAATCCGTAGTAAGTACCGGAAGTTCCGCCTGTTGCCATGGAGATGTTAACAGGACCGGCTGCTTCGCCGCCACCGCCACCGTTGTCTCCGCCACCGCAACCGGAAAGCGCAAGTACAAGTACCATAGCTACAACTAAGATTAAGCTAAGTTTCTTCTTCATAATAATTTTTCCTCCAATTATAAGAATACGATAACTAGTATATTGGTGGAAATAAACTGCCGCTTTAGTGTACGAAAGTTTGCCACCAAGACAATTATATATGTTTTCAGAATGTTTTTTCAAGTAAATTAATATCATGTATGACCAAAAGAGGGGAGAATTAAAAAAAAGCCGTGTTAAAGTACCCTTTAACACGGCGAAATAATCACAAGTTTGCGGTGATTTTTTCATAAATATCGCATTGCATTGATATTGTATTTTGAATAATTATTCCAATTTGCGTACTTTGAACAATTAATAAAAATTAATCTTCGAGCAGCAGATCGTTTTCCTTGATCCAACCCAGTTTTCTGGCAATTTGTCCCAGAACCCATGTGAGGACGGCGGGGAGAACGATGGATACAAGCAGAAGCCCAATCCAGTCAAACGCAGTAGGCACAATAGCTGCAGCTCCTGAGGCTACGGCAGACTCTGTCGGCTCCAGCCAGCCTGTGATGACACCGATAGGGCCGCAAAGGCCGCAGGTGCCCATGCCGGAATTGATGGCGGCGCCATTCATCTGAAGTTTAAAAATGCAGGTTGCAATCGGACCCGTGATGGCGGAAGCAACAATCGGAGGTATCCAAATTTTCGGATTTTTTACTATGTTGCCCATCTGGAGCATGCTGGTGCCAAGCCCCTGGGAGATGAGACCGCCGAGTTTGTTTTCCTTGTAGCTCATAACGGCAAAGCCCACCATCTGGGCACAGCATCCTGCTACTGCAGCGCCGCCTGCGAGACCTGTCAGGGAAAGAGCTGCGCAGATGGCAGCGGATGAAATAGGCAGTGTCAGGAAGATACCTACCAGCACTGAAACGATGACGCCCATGAGGAACGGTCTGAGTTCGGTAGCCCACATGATCAGGT
>CAMPBN010000092.1 GCA_946638265.1 uncultured Bacillota bacterium | reverse complement strand
GAGTCAGCTTGCCGTTACCTGTACCGCCTACGATTTCCTGCATTACGCACCAGTGCATAGCTTCGTCAGCCCATGCGCTCACTTTGCCTGCGTCACTAAAGTCGAGCTTGAAGGCATAGCCGTCTGTGAAGCCCATGCCCTGCTCCTGAGCGTATCTGTAGATAAAGGATGCCAGCTGTTCTCTGGTCACTGCATCGTTCGGATTGAATTTGTTTTCGCTCACACCTTTGGTGATACCGGCTGCAATGGCCCACTCCACAGCATCTTTGTAGTAAGCGCTGTCTGCCACGTCGCTGAAGTGGCGGTTTGCAGAAGCCCAAGGCTTACCTGCTGCTCTCCAGAGGAATGTTACCATCTGTGCTCTGGTGCAGCCTTCATTCGGCGCAAAAGAAGTTGCGCTCACACCGCCGGTCACTTCCTTGTCCACTGCCCACAGTACCGGCTGGAAGAAGTAGTCATTTGCTTTTACATCTGCGAACGGGTTCTTTACTTCGTCGTTTGTTACGATAAATGTAGTCAGGTGGGAAGTTTCCGTCTTGCCATACTTTTTGCCGTCCACTGTCACACACTGTGCGACAATGTCTTCCACAGAGCCGTCTGCGCTGATGGCTGCGCCGCGATAGACGTGGCCCTGCACCTGATTTCCCGTCAGCGGAATCAGAAGCTCCATCTTCCCGCCGCCAAAGCCGGTGATGTTCTTTGCGCCGGCTGCCAGATTTACATCCAGTATGTCTGCAGTCTGCAGGGCTTCTTTGGTAAGTCCGGCACGCTGCATCACATTTTCAGCACCGCCTGCCAAAGCAGCCGCATCGCTGAAATCTTTCTTTTCCATTGAAAGCGTCACATCGCTGGTGCCTGCCTGCTGCGCGATGCTGTTCATAGTCCCGGCCGGAATATTCACATTACCGCAGCCGGTTTTGACAATAGCAACAGCTTCGGACCTGGTCAGAGCCTGCGTAACATCTCTGCCAAATCTGGCCTCGATCGCATTGGTTGAGCCGTCGCCCGTAACATTTACCACAAATTCTTTCTGTGAATTGCCCGCCTCTGCCAGCAATTTTTCCAGAGTCTTAACTGCAGCTTCGCCTCTTACTTCGGCAGTGGCCTTACCATCCTGCACTGTAGCTGCAACATCCACATTCTCGGAAACAGTTTTGCCTGTAGCAGGAGTGTCTGCAGGCGGCTGTGGTGCCGGTGTTACATTCTCGGAAGATTCACCGCTGTGGCGGCCTCCGCCGGACTGAACTTTGAGCACCAGAGGAAAATCGGGAGCTGCGATTGCATATCTACCGCCAATCACGGCTAATTCTTCCGGCGGAAGATTTTTGGCCAAAAATTCTCCAAGCGTTCCTGTTTTAGCACCTCTCGGAAGATAAGGACGAAGTTTTTCTGCCTGTTCAGCGTTCATCAGCATGTAGTAAGATTCGCCCTGAATCATCATCCTCAAGTACATAGTCATTGCGTCTGTAGTATAGACCATGATTTTGGATGTATCGCTGATAGTCAAAGTGCATCCGTCTGCCAGCTTCAACGGATCGCCTCCAAACTCCCAAACACTGCCGTTTTTCAATTCGATGGAATCGGAGACACTGCCTTCGCCAAGAGGGGAACCGGCATGGATTTTTGCTTTGTCCAGCACCAGATTTTTAGCGCTGATATCATTACCGCCCAATTCACCGTTTTTGATTGTCACTGTCCCTGTAGCACTAATTTTCCCGTATCTGTATACCTTATGTCCTCCAAGATCAAAAGTTACATCTCCCTGTATTTCCTGACCGCTCTTCAGGTACACAGTATCGCATTCCGGTGTAAAGGAGTATTTACCGTCTTCAATCGTCTGCAGGTCGTCGTTTAATGACTTTTTATATTCGGACGAAAGCTCGGCTGCCTCGGCACCGGCATTATCCGAATAGATCGTTTCGCAAACATTACACCTCCAATAATCTTCTGAAGGATCGTTTTCTGCCACTTTCATCATCGTGCAGCTGCCTGCCTCTACCGGGCAGAGATAAAATTTATCGTCTCCATTCTCTACCGGCGGCAGCTCAAAAGTTCCGCTCTTTACCTTGAAGCTCGGATCAAGCTCATATCCGCCAACCGCAATTACCCGGTAAGGCACAAAGAACGTCTTATCTTCTGCGAAAAGCACGGTATTACTATCGAGAGCACTTCCGGACACCATCTGCATGCTATCAATATTCAAATCGCCGCCGGCGATGGTGCCATTCGCTACCGCATATAATGGTTTTTCCAAGTCCCAATAAGCTGTAACTTTTCCGCCGTAAGCCTGAATAACCTTGTCTATTCCTCCATAAAGTTTTTCCGCATTGCTTAAAGTCGCATGCTTGCAAATCTTCAGAGCGGGTATATTGATTTCCCCTTTGATCAACTTTGCGGTCGAAAGGCTTTTACCATATACTACCAAGTCTTGGTTGACCGGCTGAGTCGGATCAAACGGAACAGTGCATGCCTCATCCGTAAACCATCCCATTTCCATGTTACTCAGCGCAAATTCCGCAGCCATCTCTTCTAAATACCCCGGAGTTTCGCCTTTTTCAATCACTTCATAGTCAATTGCCCTGCCGGCTCCCGGAACCGCGAAAGTATATTTTATTTTAGCCAGAGCAGATGTAGTGGTGACAAGTTCTATTGCAACATCCGTTGTCAGATTTCCTGCATCAAAAACGCCATTGAACTTTATCTTTTCCTTTTCTTCATCGTAGCCATAAGAGATGACTTCAAAATCACGCGGCGCACCGTCAATGGTCAGGCCTTCGAGCATCAGACCGTCTGCCAGTTCTCCTTCCACCCTTATAGGATTGAATTTCCCGGCATAGGTGCACTGCAAACCACCGCCGATTTGATTGTTACGATATCTGGTAGCGTAATTGCTCATTTCTATATCAGAGAGCTTGCCTTCAACCTGGAGTGGCATGGTCAGCTTGTAGCCTCTGCCAAAAGTGACAGGTCCCGGAGTTTTCGCATCAAAAGTACCCTTAATGGATGCATCTACGGCCTTTTCCAGCCTTTTCAGCGTCTTGATTCCGGACCTGCCATCGACATAACTGCTATGCCAGATTACATCATACATGTTTGCCGCATTGGTATGCACCATTGGGTTTGATGGATAATAAATAACTTTTCCCACATTTGCAAGGCCGCATTCGATGTCAGCTTCACCGTTTCTAAGCTCCAACTTTTGAGCTATTAAACTTTCGGCAACTGTCAACTTTTCGCCGTTGATGATTACAACGCCTTTGTCATTTCCTGCATTTGTGGCTGACAAATTTTCTGCAGATACCTCGCTCTGCACATGAAGTTCGGAACCGGAGAATTTGATATTACTGAATTGGTATTGTCCTTTTGGTGTACTGCTGGCGCTCGTACTCAGCGTGAGTTTTCCGGCCACATCAGCATCCAAAGTCACCGCTGAGAGAGTCACTTGCCACACTTGTACAACCACATTACCCGGTGACTCTATTTTAAGTTCAGGTGTGGAGACACCAACCCTATTGAAATACAACCCATCCGCAGGATCATGACCTTCCTGTGTGCTCTCACCGGCGTATTTTATATAAACCCCTCCGGTCACTTCCAGTTCGCTAAGGGTTTCACCCTCTTTATAAAATTCGATCTCCGGAGAATAGCCGGATGCACCCGGTGATTTTAACAAGCCAATCTCATTCTCACCGCTTACACCAATCATCAATTTTTTATTCTGCGGCAGGTTGTTGATGATTTGTATGTTATCATTTTCCAAATCCTTTAGGTGTAGCGTATAAGTATCGCCACCGGATTGATACCACATTTTTCCGGAATCAATTCCCGCACCGGTTATAGTTGCATTTACTGCATCCGCATCGGTGCCCAGAACGATTTCAATCGGTTCCGGATCTGTTTCCGCATACGCTGTATCTGCCGTTCCCGGAGTGTAGGCCAGCAAAAGTGCCAGCACCAGGACAAAGCAGATCAGCCGCGAGCGGCTGTTTACTAAGTTTGTCATTTGTATTCCTCCTCTTATATTATCTTCTGATGAGCAAAAATGCTCTATCGTCTATTGTGAACTTCCACGAAATAAAATTCAAGCATATTTAGTACAAATTTTGTGTTTTTATGTGCAAATAAAAAAGACGGGGATGTAGCATCCCCGAACGTTTTTATTCTATAATCTCATACATGCCGGCTGCGTCCTCTTTGCGGCAGCTCTCCGTGAGCTGCAGGACCTTTGCCGTGATGGAGCTGTTGCCAAACTGAATATGGATGATATCCCCCACCTGCACCTCGGTGCCGGCTTTAGCCACTTTGCCGTTGATGGAGACGCGCTCCATGTCGCAAGCCTCCTTGGCCACCGTGCGGCGCTTAATCAGCCGCGAATTTTTCAAAAATTTGTCGATTCTCATGTATCTCTTCTCCCACTATGGTAGCAGGCCGCCCGGCACAGCCGTCGGCGCCTTTTTTCGCAAACTGCCCGGCACACACCGCAGCAGCGCATATCAAAAGGAGCAGCGTTACCGCTGCTCCTCGAAAAAGCTTCGTAAATCTTATTTGTTTACAGAATCCTTCAGAGCCTTACCAGCCTTGAATACAGGAGCCTTGGAAGCAGGAATGTTGATAACTTCGCCAGGCTTTCTAGGGTTACGACCCTGACGAGCCTTTCTTTCTCTTGTTTCGAAAGTACCAAAGCCGATGAGCTGTACCTTGTCGCCCTTAACCAGTGCGCCTTCAACGGATGCTACGAAAGCATTAACAGCAGCCTCTGCGTCCTTTTTAGTGAAACCTGTCTTTTCTGCAACTGCAGCAACTAATTCAGCCTTATTCATGAATAAATCCTCCTTAAAAATAAATAGACTTTAATAATACCTTACCTAAAAAACTAACGATCACATTCTTTTGCCTTCGCCTCATCCCAGAGTTTGTCCATCTCTGCCAGCGTCATATCGGTGAGTTTCAAGCCTGCAGCATCTGCAGCCTCCTCGATATAGCCAAAGCGTCTGATGAATTTCTCCGATGTAAGAGTCAGCGCATATTCCGGATCCACATCTAGGAACCTAGCAACATTCACTATTGAAAACAGCAAATCGCCAAGCTCGCCCGCTATGGCATCCTTTTCGGAACTGCGGCAGGCTTCTGCGAGTTCGTCGGTCTCTTCGTGTATCTTTGAAAAGGCTCCGGAAACATCGTCCCAGTCGAATCCCACCTCTGCAGCCCTAGCCTGCACCTTGTAGCTCCGTGTGAGAGCCGGCAAAGCCTTGGGCACTGAAGTCAATCTTTCAAGCTGAGTTTTCTGTCCCTTCTCTTTTCTTTTCACATTTTCCCATTTTTCAAGGACTTTGTCAACATTTTTTGCATCCTCATTTGAAAAAA
>CAMPBN010000091.1 GCA_946638265.1 uncultured Bacillota bacterium | reverse complement strand
CCGTCTTTTGAAAGACAGAATCATATTCATAGGTGAAGAAATCGACGATCATCTGGCAAGTTTGGTAGTCGCTCAGCTCCTTTTCCTGGAGGCAGAGGATCCCGACAAGGACATCTGCGTTTACATCAACAGCCCGGGCGGTAGCGTAACGGCCGGAATGGCTATTTATGACACCATGAAATATATCAGACCTGATGTTTCCACCATTTGTGTGGGACTGGCAGCCAGCATGGGAGCATTTCTCCTTTCTGCGGGCACCAAGGGCAAGCGCTTCGCACTGCCAAATGCTGAAGTGATGATTCACCAGCCTTTGGGCGGCGCACGCGGTCAGGCATCTGATGTAAAGATCCATGCAGACTGGATCATCAAAACAAGAGAAAGACTCAATACCATACTCGCGGAGGCTACCGGAAAGCCGCTGGAGGTTATCGAAAAGGATACCGACAGAGACAATTTCATGAGTGCTGCCGAAGCCTGCGAATATGGCCTTATTGACCAGGTTATTACTTCCAGATAAGAGTAATGGAGGCTATCAATGGCAAAATATGATGAAACCAAACAATTGAAATGCTCTTTCTGCGGTAAGCCACAGGACCAGGTGAGGAGACTCATAGCAGGTCCCGGAGTGTTTATTTGTGATGAGTGTGTACAGCTTTGCAACGATATACTCGCAGACGAATTTGCAAAGCAGGAGGCGGGAGATATTATGGCTCCCGGCGCGGGCGATGCTTCCTTCAAACTGCCAAAGCCTGCTGAAATTTTCAGCCAGCTTTCGGAATATGTTATCGGACAGGAACGCGCCAAAAAAGCTCTATCCGTCGCAGTTTACAATCATTACAAGCGCATCCTCGACCAGAGCAAGCTGGTAAAAGACGAGGGCGACAATGTGGAGCTTCAGAAGAGTAACATTATTATGCTCGGACCTACCGGTTCCGGCAAGACACTTTTGGCTCAGACTCTGGCAAGGATGCTGAATGTACCTTTTGCCATTGCTGATGCCACCGCTCTGACAGAAGCGGGCTATGTGGGAGAAGACGTAGAAAATATCCTGCTGAAGCTGCTTCAGGATGCGGATTTTGATATCGAAAGAGCCCAGAAGGGTATTATCTACGTGGACGAAATCGACAAGATTGCCAGAAAGTCCGAAAACCGTAGCATCACAAGAGATGTCAGCGGCGAAGGAGTACAGCAGGCACTTCTTAAGATTCTTGAAGGCACGGTAGCCAGCGTTCCGCCTCAGGGCGGCCGCAAGCATCCGCATCAGGAATTTATTCAGTTCGATACGACCAATGTACTTTTCATCTGCGGCGGCGCATTTGACGGTCTGGACAAGATCATTCAGAGAAGAATGGGCGAAAAGACCATCGGCTTCAATGCGGATATCAAGAAAAACAACATTGAAGAGGCAGAGCTGCTTCTCCATGTTCAGCCGGAAGACCTTCTGAAATTCGGACTGATTCCTGAATTTATCGGAAGACTTCCCGTTATCACTTCCCTCGACGAGCTGACGGAAGAGGCTCTTGTGAAGATCATCACCGAGCCGAAGAATGCGCTTGTGAAGCAATATCGCAAGCTCTTCGCCATGGACAATGTGGAGCTGGAAGTGGAAGACGAGGCTATCAGGGCCATCGCAAAAAAAGCCTTGGAGCGCAAGACAGGCGCCAGAGGATTGCGTAGCATCTTCGAAGGCGTAATGACGGATATCATGTTCGATATCCCATCCCGCAGTGATGTCAGCAAATGCATCATCACCAAAGGCACCATTGAAAACGAGCTGAGTCCGACACTCGTTCTGGCTGAGCCGGAAAAGAAGCTGGAAAAGCCTGAGGAAGACGAAGGTAGCAACATTTCGGTTTCTTAATTTCAGTATTTGAGTAATTTAGTTTAAGAAGGACGGTGGGATATCCGTCCTTCAGTAGTATCGAAAAAGGAGATATATGTCTGATCTTAATAAAGTAGCTGAAAATCTTTTGAAGGCATTAGGAGATCCGGACGAAGCGGAAGAAGAGGAAGATTTCGACATCGAAGAGCTTGAAAATACTGTTTTCCCGCTCATCGCGCTTCGCGGCATCACGGTTTTTCCGGGCACCATTGCCAACATAGAACTGGGACGTGAAAAGTCCAAATCGGCAGCAGACATGGCTATGATGAGACAGCAGCAGAAAGTGGTGCTCCTGACTCAAAAAGAAGACAGCGAAGAGATTCCTCCGTACGAAGGTTTCTATGAAATCGGTGTTATGGCCAAAATCAAGCAGCTGCTGCGCCTGCCTAACGGCAATACCAAGATTTTGGTGGAAGGCCTGGACAGAGTGAGTATCACCGCGTTTGATGACAATGGTGACGAATCGATAGTCTGCCAGCCTGTCATTATTCCGAAGCAGGAATATGATCCGGACGACCCGGAAATCGAAAGCTACAGAATGCCGATCCTTTCGCTCTGTAGCGATTATGACGAATATGACGACAAGACTTTTGAGCTTCTCGCAGATACTGCCGCAGACACCCGGGATATGGGTGAGATGGCAGATGCTGTTGCCAATCAGATGCTGATCGGCTGGGAGAAGAGCCAGAAGGTGCTCCAGACCTTGGATATCAAAGAACGTCTTAAGGTATTGGTGGACATCCTTTCCAACAAAGTGAACGTGCTGAAGCTGGAAAACGATGTGAAAAAAACCATGAAAAGCCAGCTGGACCAAAACCAGAAGGAATATTACCTCAGAGAAGAGATTAAGGCCATCAAGGAAGAATTGGGCGAAAACGAAGATGCGGACAGCGATGCCGACAAGTGGCTGGAGACTATCCGCAAAAAGAAGCTGCCCAAAAAAGTTGCCGAAAAGATGGAGAAGGAAATCAAAAAATACCGCATGATCCCGGCAGCTTCCGCAGAAGGCAATGTGACAAGAACCTATATCGAGACGGTATTGGATCTGCCTTGGAATACTTCTTCCCGCACCAGAAAAGATATGAACGAATCTGCAAAGATTCTCAATCGCGACCATTATGGAATGCAGGAAGTAAAGGACAGAATCCTCGAATATCTAGCCGTAGTCAAGCTTTCGGGCGGTGTAAAGGGACAAATCCTCTGTCTGGTGGGGCCTCCGGGAGTGGGTAAGACTTCCATCGCAAGATCCGTGGCTGAAGCTACAGGCAGAAAGTTTGTGAGAATGTCGCTTGGCGGCGTAAGAGACGAAGCTGAAATCCGCGGACATCGCAGAACTTATGTAGGTTCCATTCCGGGCCGTGTCATGAATTGCATCTCGGAGGTGGGTGTTAACAACCCTGTATTCCTTCTGGATGAAATAGACAAGCTGGGAGCGGACTTCAAGGGCGATCCGTCCTCCGCTCTTTTGGAAGTGCTGGATCCCGAGCAGAACAAGGACTTTGTGGACCACTATCTGGAAGTGCCTTTCGACCTTTCGAAAGTGCTCTTTATCACAACGGCAAATGACCTTTCCACAGTGCCGGCACCGCTTCTTGACCGTATGGAAGTGATCGAACTTTCAGGCTATACGGAAGAGGAGAAGCTGCATATTGCAAAGAAATATCTGATTCCAAAGCAGATCAAGGCAAACGGCCTTAAAGCAAAGGATTTTTCAATCAATGAAAAGGCTCTCAGAGAATTGATCAATTTCTACACCAGAGAGTCAGGCGTGAGAAACCTTGAACGCGAGATATCCAGCCTTTGCCGCAAAGCTGCATACAGGCAGGTGACAGGCAAAGCTGCCGCCACCAATGTGACTGCAGCAGGACTCGGCAAACTTCTGGGCAAGAAAAAATACAGATATGATGTTATCGGCGGCGAAACAGAAGTGGGCGTAACTACAGGTATGGCATGGACTGCTGTCGGCGGAGATACGCTCTTTATCGAAAGCGCCATCATGCCCGGCTCCGGCAAACTGGAGATAACGGGACAGCTTGGCGATGTGATGCAGGAATCCGCAAAAACCGCAGTCAGCTACATCCGCTCCATTTCGGAGAAAGTAAATATGCTGCCTGAAAATAAGGAATTCTTCAAGGACAGAGACCTGCACATTCACGTGCCTGAAGGCGCCGTGCCAAAGGACGGTCCGTCTGCAGGTATCACGCTTTGCATGTCGCTGCTTTCCACTCTGACCGGGCATGCCGTAAGAAAAGACGTTTCAATGACGGGCGAGATCACTCTGACGGGCAAAATCCTGCCTGTGGGCGGCATCAAGGAAAAGGTGCTGGCTGCGTACAGGGCCGGGATCAGAAAGATTCTCCTGCCAAGAGACAATGAAAGAGACATCGAAGAAATACCGCCTTCAATCAGAAAGCAGATAGAATTTGTGCTTCTTTCCAAGGCAGAGGATGCTCTTGACCACGTGTTTGCAGATCCGAAGAAAATACGGAGAAAAAATGGTAGTAAAAAAAGCTGAGCTGGAAGCGGTAGCTGCCAGAAAAAATCAATATCCACCTGAAGATTTGGCGGAAGTGGCTTTTGCAGGGCGTTCCAATGTGGGGAAAAGCTCGCTGCTCAACCTGCTGACGGGCAGAAAAAGCTTGGCGAGAGTCAGCGGCAACCCCGGCAAAACCAGAACCATCAATTTCTACAGGATAAATGATGCTTTTCGCATCGTAGACCTGCCGGGATACGGCTATGCCAAGGTATCCCGTTCGGAGAGCGAAAAGTGGGGCGCCATGATGGAAGGGTATCTTGAAAACAGGCCCAATCTCCTGAAAGTGGTGCTTTTGGTGGATATCCGCCATGCACCTTCGGCTCAGGACGTGCAGATGTACGATTACCTGAAATATTTTCACCTGGACGGTATAGTTGTGGCCACGAAGGCAGACAAAGTATCTCGAAACGAGATGCAGAAAAGCTTTGCTCTGATCAGAAAGACGCTGGATATGGGGAAGGAAGACCTGATCATCCCCGTTTCGGCGCTGAAAAGGACAGGACAGGATGAGCTGCTTTCCGTGGTGGAAAATCTGCTTGAACAGCAGAACGAGAGGTAGGACATGAGATTTTTATCTTTCAATGTCATATGGAAGCGTGTGAAAGCCATCAAATACATGATGACAGACCGCACTGTTCCCATTTGGAAAAAAGCTTTGGTGATTTTTGGCGTCATCTATCTTTTGATGCCGTTTGATCTGGTGCCGATAGTGGTATTTCCGATCGGTATTATGGACGACATCATCCTCTGGATATGGATCCTTATCACATTGCGTGACACGCTGGATTCGTACTGGGTGGGGGAAAAAGAAGAGGACCTTTCCAAAGATTTTAGTGGTAAGAACATTATAGATGATGTAAAATATGATGTGGACAAAGGAGAACGCAATGAGTGAGACAAAATCCATCGGAACAATCATGATTACCGAAGAGCAGATTCGCGAAAAAGCAAAAGAA
>CAMPBN010000090.1 GCA_946638265.1 uncultured Bacillota bacterium | reverse complement strand
GAGGACGGCCATGGCTATGAGATGGGATACAAGGAGTCCGAACTCAAAGAGCAGCTCATGAGCGCTATCGTGGAATTTTTCAATGAAGCGCGAGGCGAGTGAGCGGCGCGAAGACAGATAAATACTAAATGATTGCAATTAAAAACCCCGCCGGAAATCCGACGGGGTTTTGTGGTGCGCGTGACGCGACTCGAACACGCAACCTACTGATTCGTAGTCAGGCACTCTATCCATTGAGCTACACGCGCATATCTCTGCCCTAGGGCACCTTGTAATTATACAACACAATGTATGCGCTTGTCAAAGGGAAAAGTACATTTTCTAACTGATTTTGCCTAATCTTTCTTCGATAAATTTGGAAACATCCGCTCTTGGGATATCCAGCGCCATTGCCAGCTCTCCGAAAAGAAGATCTTCCGCCCTCTTCATAAACTTTTCGTCCACAGCACCCAGCTTTCTTTTGGCGGCCTGCGCCTCTGCTTTTTTGTGGTGGATGGATGTGGTCAGCCTGAAGAGGTCCTTCAGTGAATGAGTTTTTACCAGGGATTCATAATGTTCTATCTGCTCCCTGAGGGTGTGGCATTGAAATGCCCCTTCTTCGATGGACGGAATGTCATCGATCAGATTGATGGCTTCGTCCTTAGAGATGATCGGCCTCATGTAGACCTTGCAATTTTCTACGGGAGCATAAATCATATAGCCCTGATAGCACGGCTCCATTGTGTAATAAAGCTCGTTCTCTCCCGTAATGTTTTTTTCCGAAATCTCGACTATCCTACAAACTCCCGACTCTCCATATACTACCTTATCTCCTACGTTATACATTTACACTCCTTTCTCTTAGAATAAAACGATCACACATCTATGATAGCACTTTTCACATTTTCCTGTAAGCGATTTCTGTGAAAATTTTTAATTTTAGCATAGGATGATACGGAATGCAACACATTATTTCAACTTTTTTTGCAAAAATCAGGCAAATATAGTATATCTTAGTTTTCAACCCACAATATAGCCACTTCTTTGCCGGACGTTTTCACATAAGTATACAAATTTGCGTTCGTATAAACTTCGGCTTTTGCGAAAAAATCACGAATTTCATCAAAAGTGCAGGCATTGTGGTATAATGTTTGGGAGAGATCGCGCAAAAGCAGCGCAGATAAGGGAGGCTACTATGATATTTGAAGAAAAGACTATCAGCAGCGAATATAAATATAAGGGTAAGATTTTGAACCTCAGAGTGGACAAAGTGACGGCACCGAAGGGTGAGGCCACGAGAGAAATCGTGGAGCATAACGGCGGCGTCGGGTTGCTCGCCATCACAGACGAGGGCAAGATTGTTATGGTTCGCCAGTACAGATATGCTGCCGGCGAAGCAGCACTGGAAATCCCGGCCGGAAAGCTGGAAGAAGGCGAAAATCCTATGGAGGCGGCCATCAGGGAATTGAAGGAAGAAACAGGATACAGCGCAGGAAAAGTGCAGTTTCTTTTCTCATATTACAACAGCATCGGATATTCGGGAGAACTGATGCACACCTATCTTTTCACTGACCTGATCCCCGGAGAGCAGCATTTTGACGACGATGAAGCCATCGAAGTGGAAGAATACACTCCGGACGAAATGGTGGAAATGGTAAGGGACGGCAGGATTTTCGACGGCAAAACCATTGTAGCTGCCTACTTCCTGAAGGATTATTTCAGAGAGCATCCGGAACTGACCGCAAACAAGTGATATTTTTTTGAAAATTAAAATTCATAATGGCACTTTTTTGAGAAAAAGATTGCATAAGCCATAGCAATTTTATATAATCTAATTGTGGTTATCCCCCTGATAACCTCATTAATCTCTAATCCCAATACCCCTTTTGAACAAAATAGGCTGCTCCCCTGCGGTCTATTTTGTTTTTAAATCCAAATTCGTGGTAAAATATCTTTAGAACCGCAAGATGCAGTCGTGCGGTATTGATGCGGAAAAGGAAAATTTGTAAATTATGCTTCACAGAGTGGAAAAAAGAATCGAAAACCTGGAAAAAAGCCGCCTGCTCGCCGAATATTTCGGAGATGCAAAGGTGGGGTTTCTGGATATAGAGACCACGGGGCTTTCTCCAAAAACATGCAAAGTGATTCTGGGAGGCCTGGTGGTGGTGGAAAGCCTGGAACAGAGCGATAACGGCAGTGGGGAAGCCGGCGAAATGCTGAGCGCTGAGCTTACCTGCCACGAATTCTTTTCCGATTTCGGCAGCAAGGACGATGAAAAAGCGCTGCTGGCCGCTTATCTGGAAGAAATCCGCAAACTGGATGTGATCGTCACTTACAACGGCGAGCATTTTGATGTGCCGTTTCTCTTCGAAAGATGCGAAAAGCATCGCTTGGAGTGCCGCGAAGGCTTTCCTTTCAATTTCGACCTCTACAGACTTTTGAAAACTTCATCGGATCTGAGAGAACTTTTGCCAAATCTCAAGCAGAAAACAGTCGAAAGGTATTACGGCCTCTGGCCCACCAGAACGGATGAAATCTCAGGCGAAGACAGCGTAAACCTTTACTACGCATATCTTTCACACAAACCGGGTCCCGGCAAAGACGCCATTCGTGAGACTATCATCCTTCACAACAGCGACGACTGCATGCAGCTTTGCCGCCTGGCGCCCATCGTAAAAAAGCTGGATCTTTACAAAGGCATGTGGCAGACAGGTTTTCCGTTTGCAACCCTGCCCGTGAAGAAGATGGCTCTGAAAGGCGACAAACTGATTGTTTCAGGCATACAGCGCAAAAATGCGATTGATTTCAAATCCTTTGAAACGCCGGAGCAGCCGTACGAAATCAGGATGGACAGACGGTTTAGGAACTACGAGGTGTCCTTGCCGTTAAAATCCGTCAACCCCGGCCATGAGATGGACACTCTGAAGCTTCTGGATTTGGAAACATTTTCTTTTGATACGGATTCAATCAAGGACTTGCCCCAATGCGAAAATCAATATATAATAGTGGCAGAGGGCGAAAAAGTCGCCTACAAGACAGTTATCGCATTTGTGAAGCTCCTGCTTTCGGCAGTGGAGCTACAAACGAAATAAACGGAGGTACGACATGAAGGGAATTACACTTGCAAATATCGCACTTGGCGGAGTTATTTTAGCGCTGGGATCCGGCATTATCGCACTTAATGTCGTTTCGCTTGCAAGAAACAGAAGAGTAAGAGGATATTAATTTTTGCTCCGCAAAAAGGTTTTTAAAATTTTTAAAAGTTTTTTCACACGGTTTGCAGTTTTGTTGCGAGCTTCTTCGTATAATGAGCGTGTAAAAAGGAACAGGGGATTTTTCAAAGAGCCTGCCGTGTGTAAAACTGAAGAGGGAGAGAATAAAATTCGCGAGGGCGGCCTTCGGGCCTATTCATAATATACTCCAACTTATTTTATCTCAATAGGGGTGAACCGGAGAAATCCGGCTCATCTTCTTTTAAAGGAAAATTAAATCCAAAAGAAAAAAATACGGAAGGGATTCAAATCCTGACCGTATTTTTTATAGGAGAAAATTGGCAATTTAAAAATAAAACTAAGCTGCAAAAGGAGTAGCGGAGCCGTTGCAGATCTTCATGCAGATGCTGCCGCTGATATTCTTAAGCGCTTTCTTGGCATTGCTGAGGATGTCGCTTGCACCGATATTGTATTCGTCGGCGAGAGTGCCCAGCACACAGTCGATGCCTTCCTGGTTAAAATCTTTTCCGTTAATCTGAGTTGCAATACCTTCTTCAAAAGTAATGTCGATATAAGTAGCCGTTTTCATTTTGTGTACCTCCAAATTTCAATTACATCAAATTCCGTTTATACCCCTTCGCTATGTTGCCCACTTTCGATGCCCTTCACTCGCGAATAAATATGCAGAATTATTTATAAAGTATTATATGAATTATTATACACGTGCGTTTATAAAAATCAAGCACTTTTTTAATTTTTTTTAATTTTATTTTGAACAGCAAGTAAGGAAGGCAAACATATGATTTAGACGCAAGGATGAAAGTTTACATAATCCGAAATGGTGGTATAATATATGAGCGTGAAAACAGAAAGGGAGGATGAAAAATGACAAAGGTAGATATTTTTTCCGGCTTCCTGGGAGCAGGAAAGACCACACTGATCAGAAAGCTTATTAAAGAGGCTTACAAAGATGAAAAAGTCGTATTAATAGAAAATGAATTCGGAGACATCGGCATCGACGGGGATTTCCTGAAGGACGCCGGCATCGAGATTACAGAGATGAATTCCGGCTGCATTTGCTGCACACTGGTGGGAGATTTCACCAAGTCCATCAAGCAGGTAATCAGCCAGTACCATCCTGAGCACATCATCATCGAGCCGTCCGGGGTAGGCAAGCTTTCGGACATCATCGCCGCAGTGGCAGGCGTGGACGATGAACTGGAGCTTCGCGGTACCATTGCCGTAGTGGACGCTAAAAAGTGCGCTATGTATATGAAGAATTTCGGAGAATTTTTCAACAACCAGATTGAAAGTGCCAACGCCGTTATCCTCAGCCATGTGGCAGGCGTATCCGAAGAAAAGATAGAAAAAGCAGTGGAGATGCTGCGCGGATTGAACGGCAAGGCTGCCATCATCACTACAGATTGGGATCAGCTTTCCGCAGCGCAGATTCATGAAGCTATGGAAAGCGGCGACACTCTGGCTGACGAACTGGCCAAACTGGAGCACGAAGAGCATCATCACCACCACGACCATGATCATGAACATCACCACCACGATCATGATGAAGAATGTTGCTGCGGCCATCACCACCATGACGATGAACACGAACATCATCATCACCATGATCACGATGAGCACGACGAATGCTACCACGGTCATCACGAGCATCATCACGAGCACGAAGAAGATTGCTGCTGCCCTGAGCACCACCATCATCACGATGCTGACGAAATCTTCGAATCATGGGGCATCGAGACTTCCAGAAAGTTTGACGAAAAGGGCCTGGCTGAGATTCTCGGCAGCCTGACAGACGAGGCGAAGTACGGCATCATCCTGAGAGCCAAGGGCATTGTGGACGGCACGGACGGCTGGCTTCAGTTTGACTATGTACCGGGCGAGCCTGATGTGAGAAAGAGCGCAACTGCCGGCCTGACCGGAAGATTTTGCGTTATCGGCTCAAAGATGAATAAAGAAAATATCAAAGCTGCGTTCCTCGGCTAAAACAGAGGACGGCGGGACGTGTCAAAGCGGCCCGCGAAGAGGTTTCAAATGTTAAAAGCGAAAAAAGTAGAAATACCTGTATATATGTTTATCGGCTTTCTGGAGGCGGGCAAAACCACATTCGCACAGGAGGCGCTGGAAGGCAAAGAGTTTAACAGCGGCGTGAATACACTCCTGCTTCTCTGCGAAGAGGGGG
>CAMPBN010000089.1 GCA_946638265.1 uncultured Bacillota bacterium | reverse complement strand
AGAACCAGGTCGCCCACTTTAGCGTCAAATACGCTGAGGACATCCTTGAGAGCCGCTTCATCGAAGAATTTGTTTACGGAAGATGTGATGCCGTCTTCGTTGTAGCGGATCCATACCAGACCTTTTGCGCCAAAATGCTTGATGTTTTCAACCATCTTGTCGATGTCTTTGCGGCTGAATTCCTTGCTGCCGCCGTCGATGCAGATGCCTCTGATATCGCCGCCTGCAGCCAGTGCGTCGGTGAATACGGAGAATCCGCAATTTGTAAATTTATCATTAAGCTTTTTGAGCTCAAATCCGAATCTTGTATCCGGCTTGTCGGAGCCGTATCTTTCCATGGCCTCGTCCCATGTCAGTCTTGGCAGAGGCAGCTTGATATCAACATTCATGATTTCCTTGAAGAGGCGCTTCAGGTATCCTTCCTGGATTTCCAGCACGTCTTCCTGGTCCACAAATGACATTTCCAGGTCAATCTGGGTAAATTCAGGCTGACGGTCTGCACGCAGGTCCTCGTCACGGAAGCATTTTGCAATCTGCATATATCTGTCAGTGCCGCCCACCATCAAAAGCTGCTTGAACAGCTGCGGTGACTGCGGAAGTGCGTAAAATTCGCCCGGATGTACGCGTGAAGGCACCAGATAGTCTCTTGCTCCTTCAGGAGTAGGATTGATCAGAACAGGAGTCTCCACTTCGGTAAATCCGCAGGAATCGAAATAATCTCTTGTCAGTTTCACGATCTTGTGTCTGAAGGAAAGATTTTTCTGCATCTTCGGCTTTCTCAGATCCAGATATCTGTACTTCAGTCTCAGCATCTCGTCTACATTGTCATCGTCCTTGACATAGATAGGCGGAGTGTCTGCTTCGCTGTAGATGATGATGTCCTTTGCCAGCACTTCGATATCGCCGGTAGGAAGTTCTGGGTTTTTGGAACTTCTTTCTCGCACCTGGCCCTTTACTCCGATAACATACTCGCTGCGAAGGCTTGCTGCTTTTTCAAATACTGCAGGATCGCAAGTATCGTCAAATACAATCTGAGTGATGCCTGTCTTGTCTCTGAGGTCGCAGAAAATGATGCTTCCCAGACGACGGCTCTTGGATACCCAACCGTTAAGAACTACTTCCTGACCGCATTCTGCAGCTCTCAGGACTCCGCAATAATGTGTTCTCTTAAAAATCATGCTCATTTTTTATCTCCTGTTATTTGAATAAATTTAATTCTTTACGTTCTAACATCTCATCGAGTCGCTCGATATAAATTTCGTAATTGGAAACGTTCGGCACCCTCTCCAGACGGTCTTCCGCCGGATAATATTGTTTGGAGATGCCGCCTGCGCCCAGGGCCGCGATGGTCTGCTGCTCTTCCATGATACGAATATTATATGTGCAAAATGCATCGTCCCTGCACCAGCCTATGTTTTCAAAGGCTCCCGCCATGTGTTTCTGACGGTAGAGGTAGTATGGGATATATCCTGCATTTCTCAAAGACTTTTCTGCGTCTTCCAGCATCTCTGCCACGACCATGCCGTGCCTGTAGTGGTAGTCAGGGTCTTTTTCGATAAGAAGCGATGCTTTCTTCACTGCCAGAGTGTGGACTGTGATGTTGGCGGGTCTATAGTCCAGGATTTCCGCGAGAGTTTCCGCAAAATCCTGCGGGCTTTCTTCCGGAAGTCCTGCTATCAGGTCCATATTTATATAAGGGACCTTCATTTCGGATGCAAGCTTCATGGCAGCTCTGGTATCATCCGCGCTGTGCGCCCTTCCTATCAGCTTTAACGTCTCGTCTTTCATGGTCTGGGGATTGATGCTGATGCGCTCTATCCCGTGCATGAGAAGCGTCCCGAGCTTTTGATAAGTGATGGTGTCGGGCCTGCCCGCTTCCACCGTAAATTCTTTCAAAGACTTAGTATCAAACGCCTTTTTGATGCGCCCGAGCAGCACATCCATCTGGTCCGCCGATATGGTGGTCGGTGTACCTCCGCCTATATATATGCTTTCGGGGCTGTAGCCTCTTTTTCGGGCAAGCTCCCCTGCAAATTCGATTTCTCTGTATAGCGCGTTCAGATACCCGGCTATCTCCCCTTCGCCCTTCTGATTGGAAGTGAAGGAGCAGTACAGACATCTGGTGGGGCAAAACGGAATCCCCACATAAAGCCCGAAGGATTTGTCATCCGGCTTTCCCAGATGTTCCTGCTGGTAGCGGTAGGTGTCCAGGATCAGGTTTTTCTTTTTGTCCGAAAGAAGATATTTTTCGGAAAGCAGCCTGTCTGCGCCGCTTGAGCCGTTTTCGGATACCAGCTTGCCTGCCAGCTTTACGGGCCTTACGCCTGTCAGCGTGCCCCATGCCGGAGCTTTGCCCGTTTCTTTTGAAAGCGCTTTGTAAAGCTCACATTTAATATCTTCTTTGGCAGCTCCCCCGCTGAGATTGATATCCAAAGCCCTGATATCTCCCGCTTCCGCGCCGTTTTCCACGGTTTTGGGCGTTTCGCCGTCCAAAACCATGTCGAAATCTTCGGGCGGCAGGAATATCTTGGTCAGCTCTTCAAACTCATATTTATTTTCAACGTTATGAAGATTTATTTGATACATGCGAAAGGATTTGACCTCATTTCTTCGCCGATTGTGGTTTTGCCCATATGCCCCGGCAGCACCAGCGTGTCTTCCGGCAGCTTGAAAAGCTTGTTACGGATGGAGCGGATGATCGCATCGTAGTCGCCGCCCGGAAAGTCCGTTCTTCCGATGGAGCGGTAAAAAAGCGTGTCGCCGCTGAAGAGGACATCGCCTGCCAATATGCACATTCCGCCCGGAGTGTGCCCCGGTGTGTGGATCATCTTGAGCTCTATATCGCCCACTTTGAGAGTGTCGCCGTCGCTCACCCACATATCCGCTTCCATTGAAATTTCATGGTCTGCGCAGTCGTAGGAAGAGTTCAGATAAACATCTGCCAGCATCTCTTTTTCGGCTTTGTGCGCCACCACTACAGCATCGGGATAAAGGCTCTTGTATTTTTCAACGCCTCCGATATGGTCGCCGTGGCCGTGAGTCAAAACGATATAGCGAAGATTGACGCCTTCGCTTTCGATGAGCTTTTCCATATTTTTGTCATATCCGCCCGGATCGACCATAAAGCCTTCGCGGCTTTTTTCGTCCCAGACAAGATAATTGTTTGCTCCCAGCACTCCGCTGGGCATTCCTTTGATCTGCATATATTTCTCCTAGAAAGTTTTTCTGCTGTCAAGAAGGATGGTCACCGGTCCGTCATTATTGATATGAACCAGCATTTCCGCCTGAAAGACGCCTTCTTCCACATGGAGCCCGTAGTCTTCTTTCAGCGCAGCCACCACCTTTTCGTAGAGGCCTTTTGCGATTTCCGGCTTGGCTGCCGCAAACCAGGACGGGCGATTGCCCCCTCTGGCGTCTCCGAGCAGCGTAAACTGCGATATGGCCAAAACATCCCCGCCCGCATCTTTGATATTGAGATTCATGACGCCTTCGCTGTCGTCAAAGATGCGCAGGTTTGCAATCTTCTTGGCGATGTAGTCGATGTCTTTTTTCTCATCTTCGTTTTCCACTCCGATGAGGACTACCATGCCTTTTCCGATTTGACCCGTGATTTTTCCGTCTACAGCCACATTTGCATCCGTGACTCTCTGAACTACTGCTCGCATTTTTCTAAACCTTTGCTCTGTAAACCTCTGAAACGCCTTCCACCATGCTCATGGATTTGAGCAGCTTTTCCATCTGTGTGGTGTCGGAAAGCTGAATGGTCATGGTGACGCTGATAGTTTCATTTTTGTTGCTCTTGGCGTTAAGCCCCGTGATATGGGTATCCGAATCTTCGCAAACTCTGGAAAGATCGGAGAAAAGCCCTTTTCTGTCTTCGGCAATGATCGTGATATCCACATCGTAGGATTTTCCGAGTTTCGCCATATCCCACTGGACATCGATAAATCTTGCTCTTTCGTAGATCGGCATGTTTATCACATTGACGCAGTCTGCCCGGTGCACCGAAATACCGCGGCCTTTGGTGATAAATCCGATGATATTGTCTCCCGGCACAGGGTTGCAGCACTTGGAAACCCTGATCATCAAGTTGTCCAGTCCTTCGCTGCCTTTTACCAGAATGCCGGAGCTGTCCTTTGGACGCGAACGCTTCTTTTGAAGCTTCTTTTCCTTGGCTTCCTGACTTTCAATGGCCTCCATGATGGATTCGTTTTTCTTCTGCTCCTCATGTTTTTCCAGATTGTAAAGATCCAGATAAGCCATGGCCACCTTGGAAAGGAATGAGCCGCCCGATGAAAGCTGTGAGAAAAGCTCGTCCGAACTGTTCAGATTGTTCTGTTTCACGACTTTCTGGGTATAGGAGGCTCTCAAAACATCCTTTGAATCGTAGCCTTTTTTCTTGAGGTAGCGTTCCAGGGATTCTCTGCCCTTTTCTATAGTGTCATTCTGATTTTCTTTTTTCAGGAATTGTCTGATCTTGTTGCGCGCGGAGCTGCTCTTGGCTATCTTGAGCCAGTCTGCGGAAGGACCGCTGGAAGCCGCGGATGTGATAATCTCGACGATATTGCCGTTTTTCAGCTGGTAGTCTATCGGGACAATCTTGCCGTTGACTTTGGCGCCCACGCACTTGTATCCGACCTTGGTATGGATTTTGAACGCAAAATCCAAAGGTGTGGAACCTGCCGGAAGCTCGATAACATCGCCTTGCGGCGTAAATACGAATACCTGGGATGCGAAAAGGTCCACCTTGAGAGTGTTCATAAACTCCTTCGGGTCGTTCATATCCTTTTGCCATTCCAGCGTCTGTCTCAGCCATGCCAGCTTCAGCTCCTCCTTGTCGGAAGAAACGCCTTCTTTGTATTTCCAGTGGGCTGCGATACCGTACTCTGCGATGCGATGCATTTCGTAGGTTCTGATCTGGATCTCGAAAGGCTCGCCGTTATCGCCCAGAACAGTGGTGTGCAGCGACTGGTACATATTCGGCTTTGGCATTGCGATATAATCCTTGAATTTGCCCGGGATAGGCTTCCACATGGTGTGAACAACGCCCAGCACCGCGTAGCAGTCCTTGACCGTATCCACGATCACGCGCACTGCCATCAGGTCGAAGATTTCATCCAGCTGCTTGTTCTGGAATTTCATTTTGCGGTAAATGCTGTAAAAATGCTTGGAACGGCCCATGATATCATAATGGATGTTGAGGTCGTCCAGAGCGGCTTTTACATCGTCTATCACGTGGTTGATGATAGCTTCTCTTTCTTCTTTTTTCTTGGCTATCTGACTGCGGAGGTTCTGATATGCCTCCGGGTCCAAATATTTTAACGCGATATCCTCCAGCTCAAATTTGATGGCATAGATGCCCAGTCTTTCTGCCAGAGGCGCGTAGATTTCGATGGTTTCTTTGCATTTGTCAT